>JAEUHE010000109.1 GCA_016793885.1 Verrucomicrobiales bacterium | reverse complement strand
GCGGCAAGATCGTCGTAAGCTTGGATTCAAAGGAGATGAGGGAAATTGACGTTGGCCGCTACGACTACCTAAAACTTGCGTATGCACTCACGGTAAACCGCGCTCAAGGAGCAACGCTGGAGAACTCTCTTGTATACGCTTCAAACCAAAATCGTGAACTTGCCTATGTCGAAGCTAGTCGTGCGAAGCAGGCTACCAGATGGTACCTCACCCAACCCGTGGCTAAAGTGACCGATACAATGGAGCATTCGCGCAAGAAGGAGTTCATCGCTGATCAGGTAGTGACACTCGAACAAACTCTCACTCTCTGAACTATCCAGACGTAGAGTGGCGTGGGATATCCTTGAACAACATCAGCAAATATTCCGAGAGTGCGTCCTCGAACTTCGCCATCTCTAAAGGGTTCCCATTCGACGGGCGGGCCAATCGCGGGGCAGCAGACCGACGCTCCTCGATTTGATCCTCAGCTCGACGTAACAACGACCACAAAGCTCGATTGACCTGGCTCCAGCTCAGCGTGTCTGATCTCACCGCATCGCGGAGTTGCCGCACAAGCCGATCGTTCTCGTTTTGCTCAAGAAGCGTGAAGAGAACTTTCTTCGGCTTGGCCAGTTTACTCGACGGAGCAGAACTTGGTATGGGTTCCTTAGGAACAACCAAAGGCTCCTGGGCTGGAGGCACGACTTGAAAAGGCCGGGAGATATCCCCTGCCAGTTTTGAGCGGATCGGATTTGCGACTTCCCCGTTTGGATCAACTTTAGCCATTGCCGACCTCCCCATACAGAGGAGCCTTCCCCTCTCGTATGTCCAAACGAGCTTCTAACTCTCGAGCCAGCTCTCGATATTGCTCGGAGAGTTTGTGATGTGGATCCGTTTGGAGAACCGTTCGTCCGACCTTTTGGGCCTCGGGTATTGCCACCGCTCGACTAAGTTGCACCTGGAATGATCCAGAATTCGTCGGGAACGCTTCGTGGACGAAAGATGACAACTGAATCGCGAGTCGGGTTCGGCGGTCAACACACGAGAGGACAACGCCCAGGAGTTGAAGCTTCGGATTTCCATTATCCCGCACCGCTTGGATGTCGGCCATGGCATCATTGATGCCTTTGATAGCCAGCGGATCCGGTATCGCTGAGATAATAAACCACTCGGCGGCCTTGTATGCCGCCATGGTCGGCGGGTTCGTGTTGGGCGCTGTGTCGAGAAAGATGTAATCATATTTTCCGTCGAGCCTCGCGAGCGGCGTCTTCAGAGAGTCGCGACCATCGGCGAAGCGGTTACGGCTTCGCAGCGTATCATCGAGAGTGTCGAGGTTTCTTCTCGCAATGATCACATCAACATTCTTGGGTAGATGGAGGCCCTCAACAGGATCGTTACTAATGACGACGTCCTGGGCATCTTCATCCCCGATCATTACCTCGTAGGCTCCGAGGAAAGTCTCAGGCACGTTGAAGCATCGTGTGGTGCCGCTGTTGGAGTCCAAATCCCAAATCAGACACTTCCGACCAAGTTCTCCCAACGCCGCCGCTAGGTGCGTGCTGACCGTTGATTTTCCTACCCCACCCTTCTGGTTTCCGACCGCAATAATCCGTGTCTTTCTCCGACATTCCGCTAGTTCCATACTCCTCCTAAAAAAATCTACATATGGCCAGATGCCCAGGTGGCCTTCTGACCAGAAGGCCACTTCGTTACGGCAAGATGACCAGAACGTCATTCTTCGCACGGAATAACTCCTCAGAACAAGTGGGTATTTTTCGGGGCGATCTTACGATAACGGTCATCTGGCAAGCTGACCAGAACGGCATAATATTCCGGTCATCTGACCAGATGGCCGTTACGTAACGGCCATAACAAGCCTGGTGGACGAAGAAAGGGGGTTTCGCAATGCGATTGGAGTGGGTATGTCCGAGCGTGAGATGATTTTATTGAATTCGTTCGGGTGTCACAGAAATGAAAAAGCCAGCGTTGACGCGCTGGCTCTTTCTGAAATCGGCAAACTCAAGGAGCAGGAAAAAAGATCCAAAACACCCAGGAGCAAACAAACGTGCCCTGATTATGGATCGATCCTGCTGCTTGGTGCAATAGGGGGACTTTGGTCCTTCCTCGACATCCGGACCAAACTCAGAGGCGACCCATGCAATCAGGCTACAAAACGATAACCCCAATCCAATTCGCGAACATCCTGTGGCTCCTGGAGGAGGGGACCCTTTCGAAACGAGACGCCCAGACGTATTTCGGCTGCTTTGCCCTGGTTGCTATCCGCGAAGCCGCCACGCGCTACAAGATGCGCCGCCGCGAAAAACCCAGAGATTTTCCGCGCTACCGATTAAACGAACTCGTGCGTTTGACCGGACTCCCACCAAGAGCCGCTAAACGCTCCCTGTCGCGATTAAGGCGACAAGGGCTAGTAGACCATAGGGAGGGTCAAATTTTCATCACCACAGAGCCGCTACCAGGCTCTAATGAGCTTTTGGAATCTCTCTCCTGCCGAAGGAGTCCAAAACGACCCATTCCAGTGCCCCGCTCGGCAATCCGGTTCCTTGCAGGTAACCCCACATTAAGCCTCACCAAAACTTTGATCGGTTATCTGGTCCGGGGGCTTTCCATCTCAAAACAAGGCGGAGAGATTTCAAACCGAGGCACTGCCAAGGTCTCCTGGATTTCGGAAGCGATGGGCTTAAGCGAGCGAGCGGTCAGATACGCTCGGAAAACTCTCATTGAGCTTGGGTGCATTGAAAGTGATGAGGGATCGCATCAACTCAAATTAAACCGGGACGGAGCGTATTTTGTGCTGAACCTTGAGTGCACATTCGTGAAACGAGAGAAGAAAGTCACTGAAACGGTGCCGGATTTTGCACCCCTCCCCCTCGAAAAATGCACCGATTTTGCACCCCCTAATAAAGACAAGAAAACTTCTATCGAAATTAAACACCAGGAAACTTTGCCTCCAGCCAAGCCAGCTGGTGTTTTTTTAGAACGGAAAGAAAATCCAAATCTTTGGGATATCAAACCCGAAGACCTGTGGCACTTTGGAAAGCTTGAAGAACTTTACTTCCAAGCCTCCAAGGCAGGATGGATTAAACCCAGCGAAGCGATGGCTCTAAATTTCTTGGCAGCGGCGGTGAGAGCACGCGAGGCGGGGAATGACCCGCCACGGTTCTTTGTGGCGCTCATCCGAAAAGGGCTTTGGAGCCACATCACCCAGGCGCAAGAAGACCGGGGAAGGGCGGCACTAGTGAAATATCGGGAGGAAAATCCTGACCGCTTTAGGGTCCTAGAGTTCCGGGAGGCGGCGTAATGAAGTTTTCTTTGGAGGGGATAACTTTTAAGGGGGAACGCGGGCGGGGGAGGGGAGCGCCGCGTTCGAAATCAGTTTACCCTTGTGCTCTGGGTCCGCACGGCCCCATCTCCGGATTGCGCGGGACAGGTATCGATGGCGCAATCCTAATACTCGTGGGGGAGTAAGAGACAGGTGGAGCTCCGGTCAGCTTCTGTGATGATCCAAAATTTGGTTCCATCCCTGGTTTCATAAGCTGAGAGGATTCGAAACCCCTCACGAACTGAGAGGTCATTTTCCTTCCAGTCCTCCGTTTTGACGATGCCCCAATCTCCTCTGCTGTGGCGTGAGAGGGCAGCCAGGACTTCATCTTGGGGGATGGCCTCAAGCGCTCCGGGGGTGATGACCACCTGCCCCAGGGGAAAATTGACCGTGGTTTTGGGGGGCGTTAGCGCTCCAGGCGGCGAGCCTTTGGCAGGGGAGCTGCCGTGAGCTTGTTGATGTCTTGGGTCGGACCCTGGTCCCATGGAGAATCTCCTGCAATGACTCGGTGTGCGGACAAGGACCCTTTACCATATCGCGGATGAAACGGGAATAGCTCCCTCGGGTAAGTCCCGTGGCTTGTTCCCATCTCCCCAAACTCCACCCGACTTTTTTTGTCGCTGCCGGACCACCCAGGGTAATTGTGCCTAGAGACACTAACCCCGCTCACCCGACCCCGACTTCGGGGGAGATTGGACCAGACAAAATTCGGCGGGTGACATGTCGCCAGGTTGCAACCTAAAGCGGGGTCGTGGCGGATAGGTTCGCGTGGGCATCTCCGCGACACCCGGCGGGGAATGCCCCCACCACCCATGACTCAAGATCAGCGAGAACTACTAAATCTTCGAACGTTGCCAGCCAGGCTTTCAGCTGCCGAGGCGGCGGCGTTCCTTGGGTTTCAACTTCACGACATCCCGGTGCTCGTCGCCAAAGGCGTTCTTTGCCCCCTGGGACGGCCTGAGAGGAACGGAAGTAAGTGGTTTGCCACTGTGGCACTCCGGCGCATCGCCGAGGACGAGAAGGCGCTGTCGCGGGCTTGCGAGGTGATTCAGAAACGGTGGAGGGCAAAAAATTCCCGTGGGGCAAGAGTCGTGGCGAAGGACTAGGCGAAGGGGTAGGAGGGGAGGGGACTGATTTGGATCACCGGCGGGGGGACCCATGACGGCGCGATCAGTGTCAGTCTGGCGCAATTCTCCATCCCTTCGCTCGCTTCCTGTCAGCCCCAATCCCTGTCCGGTTCCGCTTGTTTGAAAGCCTCCAATTCCCGCTCGTTCTGCCTCCTTCCACCACCAGCTTTCTTCCCGTTTTCCTGCTCTGATTTTCTCCGACCAGCAGCCTTCTTTTTTTGGGGGACACCAACCTCCATCGGAGATGGAGGAGTTCGGAAACGGATGGCAACTCAATGGCGTTGAGCCCAGCGCTAGCCCCAGGGCCGCTTAAGAACGTCTTGGTGTCCTCACAGGGCTGGAAAATGTTCTTGCGAACGAAGGAACAACTGAACATGACTACAAGCATGTCAGAGGGACCACACCGCGCGTTAGAGCTGGCAGATGAAATCCTCGCGTTGATTGAGGATGCGGATGCCCGTACATCAAGCGAGCTACGCTCGGACTCCGCAGGTGATTCTGCGGCTTGGGTCATCATCAGCGGATTCCTCATTTCTGTTGCGGCCAATCTGTTCACCAAGGGGCTCCCCAATCCTGGCCAAGGCGAGTTAAGCGATCAGGATCTGAGTGAGATAGAGCGCGTCTTCACTGCTGTCGCGCAGCGTCAGCAGGAGCTCCAACGTCAGCAGGTTGAATCCTCTGTGAGAGATCATCTTCCCCAGTATCTTTCAGCAGCTGAACGCAGCCGCTTAACTTCCGAGATTGCTGATGCTATCCTGAGGTCATGTCGGAAAGAGAACAGTCCTTGATGGAGCTCCCATTCGACCCGTCTATTGAACGGGTTTTTCCCGCTTACTTCGCTGCCTTTCGACTTCTCAACCCTGAGAAAGGGATCCGATATCATCCCTTCGTAAATTTCATTTTCGGGCCGCACTCCATACGCGATGGAAAGCAGATGTTCGATTTTTTGCACGAGTTCGCTCATGCACAACTCCAAAATGGGGTGCTAGGGCTGACACTGCAACTACTACACAAACTCCCCGCTCCGATCGAGAAGATGCTCTTTCAGGAACTCCGTCAGGCCATGCTTTCATGGCGGAACGGATCTCCGGAGCAGAAGCGTCTCTTTAGAGAGTTATTCCTGTTTGGCGAACCAAGGGAAGGCACTGATTTACAGACGCAGATGGCCTTGTCTGATGGTCTGATCCACGACGTTCGCGAGCTACTAAACCAAAATCCGTTTCGGACTCGGTGGCAGGTATTCGAACTCATCAATGAACGTCGAACTCGGCTCCACAATCGGTGGAAGATACTGCACGAAGGGTTTGCAACTTTCGTCTCCGTAGAGGTTGCTTGTGGCGAGAGTGAGTTCTCGCACGAAATCAGAGAGCGCGTTGTGGAGAGGCTCATTCCCGGGATGAGTGAGGAAGCGCGGGGTCAGATGTTTCGCGAAGTCAGGGAGGTAGCCCAGAGAACGAGCCGGCGGCGGTTGTCAGTCAGGAATCCGCACAGCTCCTATACTAAAGGATTTCAACTCATCGAGCGATTGCGAGAAGCGCATCGTTCACCCTTTGTCGCAATGGTCGCTGTCGTTGCAGCGTCGCACTTTGCTTATCCTGCGTTTTCAATCCTTGATGTTTCCCGGGACGTGTTTGATTCGTGGGTTTCTGATGCGCTCAATCCACTCAAACGACTGACTTATCTCATCGAAAATCCAAACCTCTTACGTCCTTTCTCCGATCCGAGTTTGACGACGGAGGCTCTACCGGTCCTCATGACACAGCTGCTCCGCCGTTTCCCAGATTTCCCTCAGGTTCAAGGTATGCCTTTCGGTACCTGGGCTGTAGATCACCTTTGGGGCTCTGCAACCTTTTCTCGAGCCTTCGACCAGCCGCCCTTGGCTACGGCTCACGTCGCCCTCGAGAAGTATCAGCAGTTGTTTTGTGACGATCGTTCCGAAATTTTCTCGCACGGCGAGGTTTTCTTCCCCACCTTACTGTTTGCAGACGGGACTGTCGTTCAGAACGACGAAAACTTGCGGAGGGCGTTTCTCAGTAACTTTATCGACTTTTACGAGGTTGAGAGGACCTCAAGGCTTCTTACAACGTTCAGTGACATCAGCGGCGTCTTTCCTCCCGAATTCTGACTGGGTCTGGATTTGCTTCACGGCATGCAGGAATTCTCCTCCCAACGAGTCTAGATCCTGTGATCGAACTTCCCTATCTCCGGTTGAGGACTTCCGAGTCGCTACATTTCCGGCAGATGCGACCAGAGCCCTGTCGGAACTAGTCGGAACATTTGTCGCCCTAAGCCTCTCCGAATCATGGCCTGTTGACATGCGGAGTGGGTTGGTTGGAAGATACACCATCCAAAACTTGATCAAAGGGGGGCTCTAGGATGTCAAAATCACACTTCGTCTTTTCGCTGGCTGCGACGTTTCTTGGATTCGTCTCTCTGGTATCCGTAGCGCAAGCACAATGTCCTAAACGTTCATACAACGAGCGAGACCGGGAAGTGATTCGGGAGTCGGTGATCCTTCCGGCTGCTGACCGACTACTCGCGGCACAGAACGAGGCAGACTACGTGGTCTCAGGCGATCAAACGTTCACGCTCGAATCAGATGAGCGGGCGTATCGCCAGCTCATTGAAGAGGTACGAAGTCAGTTCTCAAGCCTGGACAATGTTCGAGTAACGCCTCGTTCGAAACGATGGATTCTTAGCATGGGAGAAGAGGTCTCAGCACTCGTTAGCTCGACAAGTCTCATCCCGGCAGAGGAGAACATGCCACCCAAACTGCAGGCTCTCGAGAGTAGCAGAAGAATCGGATGGACCATTAGGACGCTGCTGGCCTGCTTCTGAGCTCCAAGAAAAGCAGCCGTCAGTGCACCACTACTGCGGCACGGCTTATGCGAAAAAACCGTTCGGCCTCGGTTCCGATTGCGACCTGCTCGCGGGCGACAATCGTAGGGGCCGCGTTCGTGGAAATGGGTAACCAATTGTCGAACCCGGTCGACGTTTCCAACACGTAACTGAACCCCTCCTGTATTGGCCACGAGAGGAGAAGGTCTAGTCCATTAGGAGCCAGTTCCCAATTGATTCGCGGTGGTGGTGGTGGGTCGAAGGTATAGATCACGGAAACCTCTCCTCGTATATCGAAACTGACTATCGATGCTGCGACACACCCACATCCGCCTTCAACACAGGTTGCGGTTACTGAGCCCGCGCGTGAAACATTAGCAACCGTAGTGCCGTTGCCTATAAACTTCCCAGTCTCTGAAACATCGAATGTAACCGTTCTTCGTTTGCTCTGTGAGCCGAATTCAGCGGTTTCCCCTGGTGATAAGGCCAGTCCTGTCCGGCTTTCGGTAGCCGCTTCAAAATTAGTCTCCAGGACCCGAAGAACAAACGAGTTGCTATACGCGAAGTTAATCGTCTTTCTCTGGGTGCAGCCATTCCTGATTCGGATGGTTCCGTCGGTTTGCATGTTAAAAGCTAACTGGACGTTTCTGAGGGTGCCGTTTGACGCATTGAACTGCGGGATTGATAAGGATTGGTCCGTCCAAATGTTGAGAGGCGGATCGAAGGGGACGGTGTTGGTGATATTTGTTGCCATCGCAGCGTTCAAGTGGAAGGCGAGGGTGATGGCGGCCAAGAGAGCGTGTAACCATCCTGTTGGGGTATTCATTATCCTGGGCATGAGTCAGTCGTAATCGCATACCGGAGAATGTCAATAATGATTCGATCCTCTTAGTGTATCTGGATGCCTCTAAGTCCCTATCGCCCGATAGGAGTTGGTGTCCTCGCAAAAATCTGCCTTGATGTCGTAATGAATCGATCAGCTCGCGGGAGCACGATGAGGCTGGCGGAATGATTGGCTGGCAGCCTGCCGCCGACAAAGATCTGAGCGAGTGAGGTGTACCACTCCGCCAGGAGGAAAGGTTTGCTTCGTCGGGAACCGTGTCAGTTTGACGCTCGAAAGATCCGGCCGACGTCCCCTACACCACCGCTTGAACGGGTGTGCTCGGCAAGGGGCAGCTTATTGCATTTTAGGCTTGGGGATATGGAGAGCCAGGCGTTTTGAAAGAATTGCTTTCTCTGTGCGTCCGAACTTCTTGGCTAACTCGGCGTCGGGGCGGGTGCCCAGGATCGCCAGTTCTTCCTTGGACCACACGCGCATCGTAGAGGGGATGGCTAGTTTGAGGCGTCGGCTTTGCACACTCCCGGCATCTCGACCCAGGCGTCGAGCGATCGCGCGATCAGTATCTGTGCCGAGGAGTCGGTCTTCTTCTGGAGTGAAACGGCGCCAGCCTGGACGGGCGGGGGACAGTTTTAATCGGAATCGGCGATTCTTGACTGAACTCATGGATCTGTTCAGTCGTTTGGCGGCTTCCTGATCAGAGTAACGAGCGACCAGAGCATCTTGAGCTTTGGTCCACGATTGGCGCGTGGAGCCTATCCCCAGCCGCATTCTGCGAGCGGCCACCCCAGCACGGTGCCTCCTGAGCCTCTTGGCAATGGCTTCATCGGTGTCGGTGCCCAGGAGAGCATCTTCCTTCGCAGTCCATTCCTTAGCCTGGTAATCCCTAAAAAAGCGCCCGAGCTGCCGTCTACGCCGTGCTACCGACCGAAGACTGCGTCCGGTGCGCTTGGCTACATCCTTGTCTGGTAAGCTTTTGAGTAGCTTTTCATGCTGTGGTCTCCAGGAGACCCGCGGAGCCCTTTTTACGGGAATGTCGCGGGATCGACGACGTGTCTGGATGGAATGCTTTGATCGTTGAAGCTGCTTGGCCAATTCCCCATCGGGAATGGTTCCCAAGAGGGCTTCTTCGACAGGTGTCCACGGCTTGTGTTGCGGCATGAAGGGAGAAATCCCCAGCTTGGTTCGGCGGTGATAAATCTCATTGGGAGTCCGACCAAGGAGCTTGGCAGTTTGTGAATCGGAGTGTTTGCCTAACACTCGTTCCTCTTTCCTAGTCCATGGCTTGGGAGCATCCGGCAGTCGGAGACATCGTTTGCGACGCCGCTGCTGAATTCCGCTGATGGGTCGATTGAGCTTTGTGGCGAGTTCCTCATCACGGAGTTTTCCTAGGAGCTGGTCTTCAGCCTTGGTCCACCGTCGAAAGGTCGAGCCGAAGGTGGGGATTTTGAGTCTCCTCCGTCGGAGGGTGACCCCCAAGACTGTGCGTTGGGTGAGCTTGGCAATCTCGGCATCGGGGCGCGTGCCTAGAAGTTTGAGTTCTTCGAGCGTCCACTCGGAAGCTTGGTGGCCGCGTGCGCTCCGGACACCGCCTCGTCGTTTGCGGGCATGGCGCAGTTGATAGGAGCGGCGGGTGATCCGTGCGATCACCTGATCGGGTTCTTCGGCGAAGGGTTTTGCTTTTGCGGCACGGGCCGACTTGGATGGAAGAGGTCGCATTCCTAATTCAGTCTTAACGATGAGTATCCCCCGAATGTGGGAGGTTTCCAGCTTTTCATGGCTCTGATGAAATCAGTCTCCACCGAAAGCCAACGGCGGATCGTGGCAGCAGAGCGAGCTGGCACCCGAGAGTTGTTGTGTCGTGGCGTGCGTGGTGAGGTGACGATTGGGGTGACGGGAGTGCTTATTGACCCAGGTGATCATCGCGATGTGATGGATAGGCTATGGAGAGATTGGAGCAATCTTGTAAGGAAAATCGATGTCGATGCGTATTCCTCTGTGTGCGCGCTTGTCATCAGCTAAAGGCGTCTTCTAAAAAATTAGTCGGGGAATTTCATTTTCTGCTTGCAGGGAATTTGAATCGGCGTATTTGTTCATCAACAACGCCAAGGTCAGGTAAAAAAATCATGAATGGATCTCGTGATGAAAGCTGGAGCAAGGAAAAGCGATGCTAATTCCCGCTGAGATTATTCCATCGGCCCGACCTCTTCCCGCTCTTGTTCCGTCCCCGCGTGGCAATTCTTCCTCTCAATTTATGAAAAGCGCATTCCTTCTTCTCGTGGCTGTCGTTCTTTCATCCACAGCTCAGGAACTACAGGTCGTGGAAAGGGGGCCTCATCATCAGGTGCTTAACCGCATCACTTCGTTTCTTGACGAGAATGGCAAGGCATTCCAACGCACCAATCGCATCACCGAGCTTGCCAATAGTCTGTGCTTTCTACCTGACGGCCCGGATGCCCAATGGGAGCTCACGCGAGAAGAATTCCAAGTGTTCGAAAATGGGTTTGTGGCAGACCAAGGTCCGATGCGGCTTATCCTCGCGGGGAATGTGAACACGGCAAACGCCATTGACTTGGTCACGAGCGATGGAAAACGTTTCGAGATTAGCCCAGTCCTACTCGCCATGAGGGATGGGACCGGACAAAGCGTTTTGATCTCCGAAATTCAAGATTCTCAAGGACAACTCATCGCTCCCAATGTGGTGCTCTACGAGAATGCGTTCCCAGGTGCAGCGATCAGAATTTCCTATTCGAGGGAAGGCATAGAGCAGGATTGCATCATATTTGACGACAGCGACTTCCATCCTGAAGCATACGGCCTCATCGCAGAATCAACCACCATTGAGCTGTGGAGTGAATTTTTAAGCCCCCCAGATTCGACTGTATTCCCGGTCTTTGAAGATGGAGTCGCCAAAGATGTGGTCGTCGATTTTGGCTCCTCTCGTATCGCGGCGGGCAAAGCGTTTACGACGGATAATCAAGATGTCTCCGTGCCGGTCCGCAAGGCCTACGGGGACGTTAATAATCGGAAATTCTTAGTAGAGAAAGTTGAATACTCAAAGGTGAAACCCTTTCTGGATCAGCTCAATCCGAACGGAGCAAATGCTGGGAAAAATCCCGCAGTTCAACGGATGGCTAAGCGCGAAGTGGTAAAAGGCGACCAGGAACTTTTGGCTCAGCTGAGCGGTAAAGCGAAACTGAAGCGAACGGCCTCCATCGGAAAACCGAAACGAGAAGCGCTGATGGCATTTGATTGGAAGCGTAACCCGGGCTTCTGTATAGATTTTCAGCTGCTTAATACCACAAATATCGCGGGGATGACCTTTCAGGGAGACTGCACGTATCATATCGCTGGCACTGTAACACTATCAGGCACAACAACATTCGAAGCCGGATCAGTTTTAAAGTATACGAATGCCGCTAAAGTAAAAGTAACGGGCCCAGTATCTTGGCTCGGAAGTACGTGGCGCCCCATAGTACTCACCGCGATAGATGATGTGAGTGTGGGCGAGACCGTCCGAGCGAATACACTTACCGGACAGTATGCCGATGTTGCGCTGGATTTCGACGCCAATACCGCCGCCGCCGATTTCACGCTTCAGAATGTGCGCATTTCTCATGCGAAGAATGCCATCCGCATCCTGGGAAGAAGTGGCCATTCCATTTCTCATGCCCAGTTTGTAAATTGCTCCAACGCCATCACTCTGACCAATGCCACTTCAGCGGTCCGCAATGGCCTATTCTACAACTTTAGCAACAGTTTCACGGGCAGCAACAGCACGGCGCGCTGCGAGCATTTGACGCTCGATGCGGGCACGAAGCTCAATGGGAATTCCGCTAGCTTCACTCTCACCTTAACCAATAGCCTGCTGACCGCGGTGACAACGACCACCGGTTACTCTGGATCGGGGGTCACCGTTCTCGCAAGTGCCACAGGCGTGTATCAGACCGTAGGGGCTGGCGCTCATTACCTCGTCGATGGGAGCAGCTATCGGAACAGCGGAATCACGGGGATCAATTCCGGTCTTTCGAGCGACTTTAAGAATCTGACGACATTCCCCCCGGTCGTGGTATCTCCTGGCCAGCTCACCGCAGGAGTGGTGAGTTATTCTCGAACGGTCGAGCGCGATACGGACACGCCAGATCTAGGTTATCACTACTCCGTTGCGGACTACGCGATCTCTGGGCTCTATGCCACGAATGGTACGACGATCTTGGTCAATCCTGGGGTGGTAATTGCCGGATACCGAGCCAGCCCATCGGACAATTACATTTTCTGGATCGATTACGGTGCCAAGCTGAAGGTGCAGGGGACTCCCAGCTCTCCGTGTCGTTTAGTTTGGTATAATGCGCTGCAAGAACAGGCCAGCACGGCTTGGCAAGGGGATGTGGGTGCCTTGGTAACACGCCAAACCGTATTTGGGACGGCTTCGTCCACCGAGATCTCCCTCCGATTTGGCGAGATTTCCACTCTAGGAAACAGCTCTGTGCCCGTGCTCAGCGGCGCGGGTTTGGACACAACGGCGTTAGCAATCTCACTCAGAGATTCAGTTTTCTCCGGCGGGACTATAGCCGTCGACTTTCATCTTATTAACTTTACAAACTGTCTTTTTGAAAGGGTGTTTTCTGTTCTTCAAGGTGATGTCTCGGACGCCAGTCGACGGGCGAACTTCAAAAACTGCCTGCTTTATGGCGGTGCACTGACTACCTACGATGCGGGTGCCAATCTTGTGAGCGTGCGCGATACCATCCTGTATCAGAGCTTGCTCGATACAGGAGGCGGAAGCTGGGACAACGGTTGGAATGCTTACCAGACCAACGGTTGCACAAGCTGCTTCGTGTTGAGCGGCTCCCTTAGCACTCCCGTAATCAACACCAATCTCACCTTCCTCTCCGGGTCCCTCGGAAGGTATTACCTGCCCACGTCGAGCATCTTGGTGAACAATGGGAGCGTCACCAATGCCAGTCTGGCGGGGTTCTATCACTACACCACCGATACCAACCAAGTGAAGGAGACGACGACCGGGCTCGATATTGGCTGGCATTACGTTGCCACATCGTCTTCGACCAGCACGACGGCCAATGACCATGATAACGATGGCATCCCGGACGTAGTGGAGGACTTGGATGGAGATGGGAGCCTCGATTCCGGGGAGACGAACTGGCAAAGCAGCTCGGATCTGGGGTTCGCGGTTCGGATCACAGAACCCAAGACCAGTAGCAATGTTCCGTGACCCAATTCAGCTCTAGTTTTGACTCTCAACCGACAAAGCAAAATGCAAAATTCCACTAAAAGGCTACGGATGGGCTGGATGCGAGGCATGAAGTTGCTTGGGTTCACCATCATACTTGGAGTCTGTGATATTGACCTTGCTCACGCTGAATCCGCTCAGATTGACGAGAATGGGAATATCAGAGGAACTCCCTATAAACTCTGTTATTCCAAAGACTTTATAGGGCGACATCTCAAGGTCGCCATTTGTTGCCGAGATTCCGAGGTTGCGGTTGCAGATGCTAACGGGATTGGTGCCGGAGGAACTGATATCGTTGGGTGTGGCGGAAAGAGCTGCGTGGGGGTGCCAGTCTGGGAAGTGACGGAACCCGATATCAACGTTTGGCTTCGTGATACTCCATTGCTCTACAATGTGAGCCGAGGCAAAGATGTAGAATACAACTTGGCTTACAAGAATTCTCAAGGATCTCAAGGCGATGTTGACAATGGAGCCGCGGGTGTTTTTAGCGTAGGGTCGCATTGGCACACTTTGTGGAGATCTTACCTCGAGGCGATTCCCGGAAGTACCAGTAATTTCTGGGTGTATCTTGGGGATGGCAGTGCTCTCAAATACTCGCTGGATTTAATCCATTTTCGGAACTACGGAAAACTCACTCAGGTTTCTGGTACTAATGTGCTTCAGTTCTTCGACGGGTCCATAAATCGTTATGGCTTATCGACCTCGATAGGAGGCGTAACGAGGTACTTTTTAACTACAAAGCATGATGCCAATGGAAACGTAATGGAATTTCAGTACACAACCAACGCCACCACGATCAAATTGAACAAGGTTATCGATGTCGACAAACGGGAAATCACTTTCGAATACGTTCAGGCAGGCAACTATTCAAACTTGATAAGTAAGGTGATCGCTCCTCATGGGCTTTCATCGACCATGAAGTACAACAGCACTGGTCAACTTACCAATCTCACCGACGTAGTGGGACTTTCCAGCAGCATGCAGTATTCGGCGGGCAATCTCACGTCCCTAATCACACCCTATGGGACAAATACCTTTACCTATTTTTCTACACCTAACGTGATGAATGCTGTGAAGGTGACCGAACAGGCCCTGCGATATCACTTCTTCCTCTATTATCAACAGGTGGACGGGAGCAAGGTTCCGACCAGCTACGCGAGCTATGTTCCAAGCACCACAAACGCTCCTTATTTTTCAATACCCAACACGTTCGATACCGAAGATAGCCACAAGCGGAACTCGTTCTACTGGAACCCTAGGAACTACGAAGACCTGTCCTCAACGGTTAAGACGGCGTTGAATGGGGGATCCTTCACCGTGACGGATTTAACCTCTGGCGATTACTCCAGGGCAAAGATGCAGCACTGGCTGAAAGCGTATGGTTCAACCAATACATCCTTCACGGTTTCTCTCATCCGTGAAAGTTCTCCAGACGGGACGACCCAAGGTTTGATCCAATGGTTCGATTATCCAAACAAGGAAGGAGGAGCCAAAGACAAGGAGGGAACTTCAGGCAAGGCTTGCATCGGTGGGAACAAACTGGACACCGGAGAATCAACGTTTAGCTGTAATGAGCGCAACTTCTTAGGACACACCACGAATGAAGTCGACACCTACACTGGACTCAATGGACTGGTGCAAGTGCGGACCAATCAGTATGTTTTTGATAGCAATGGAATCGATCTGATCAAGCATATCCAGCTCATTGGCGGGACTTCGCGACAGGTGGTGAGTAATGCCTTTAATGGAAATCATCAAATCATTACCTCCTTCGATGCCCTGGGTCAGAC
Source organism: Verrucomicrobiales bacterium (assembly GCA_016793885.1). Classification (NCBI taxonomy): domain Bacteria; kingdom Pseudomonadati; phylum Verrucomicrobiota; class Verrucomicrobiia; order Verrucomicrobiales; species Verrucomicrobiales bacterium. The sequence continues at coordinate 12,836 of JAEUHE010000109.1, read as the reverse complement.
AAATCAGTATCTCTACAATGCGAACAACCAGTTAGTCTCTTCCAAAGGTCCGAGTGGGTTAACGGTTACGAATCTCTACGAGACGAGTGGCACGTGGTCGAATTTTCTCAAACAAACGGCCCAAATCGAGATCGCGAGCACCAATTCCTACACCTACACCAATGGGTATGTGTATACCATGCGGGATCCCCGTGGCCTAACGATTACGAATTCATGGGACGCCCTTGGTCGATTGACCAATGCGGCGTACTCGGATGGAACCTCAGAGAAACGCGAGTATAGTAAGCTTGACCTTGCAAAGGTCATCGATCGGCGTGGAGGGACAAATCAATTTGTCTACAACGGATTCAGGCAAAAGGTCTTGGCTGTCGATCCTCGGAACTGCACGAATTCCTATAGCTATTGCAATTGTGGAGTGTTGGATTCGGCAACCGATCCGTCAGGAAAGACCACCACCTATACTTATGACCTGAAGGGACGTCGAACTGCGGTGGCGTTTCCCGCCGGAGGATCGGTTACCAATTTTTACAACGCGATGGGACAGGTGGTGAGAGTGGGAGATTCCGCAGGTAATAATGTGACCAACTGCTATAACAATCAGGGGCTCTTTTGCGTCGCTTCCAATGCTTCTGGTCGAATCAAATGCATCACCTTTGATCTGGAAAACAAGCCGATCGAAGTGCTCGATGCGAACCAGTTATCGACGAAGACAACCTTCGACAGCTTGGGGCGCAGTATCGGTCAGACAAATGCCAATGGGAAGGTGGAGACCTACCTCTACTCCAGTCTCGGTCTGATGGTCTATGGCAATCAACTGAGCCAGGCAACGAAGTATTGGTATGATGCGGGCGGGAGGAAAACCTCCGAGACGAATGCCAACGGGGAAGTGACCTCCTACACCTATAGTGGTGGTGGAGATCTCATCAAATTGGTGGACGGTAAAGGGCAACAAACCACCTGGGGCTATGATTCGTTTGGACGAGTTACCTCCAAGACCAACGCAGCAGGCACAGAAATTCTTAGGTATAAATATGATGCGGAAGGCAATTTGACCAACCGGTGGAGCATCACCAAAGGGGATACCGGGTATGCTTACGACGCCAACCGAAACCTAACGCTGGTGAAGTATCCTTCGGGCTCAACGGTTACCTTCCAATATGACGCGAACAACCGCTTAACAAATATGGTTGATTCGGTGGGGACAACAACTTACAAGTACACTGACTTTGGAGCGTTGTTAAGTGAGGATGGACCCTGGGCCAATGATACCGTGACGTATTCCTATACCACCAATCGTCTGCGGAGTAAGGCGAGCTTGCTCCAGCCGAGCGCTTCTCCTTGGGAGGAGACCTATGGCTATGACCTCGCCAATCGCCTCACCAGCGCGATATCTCCGGCAGGTGCCTTCTCCTATCTGTATGATCCGACGTGTCTGCAGATGGTCAAACAAATCGGCTTACCCAATGGTTCCTCCATCAGTAACACGTTCGATACCCTGGGCAGGCTCACGGGGACTTATCTTAAGAATGGCAGTGCAACCATCCTGAACTCTCATGTCTATTCCTATGACGACGTGAACCGACGAACGAAACAGACACGGACGGAAGGGAATTTTGTTGATTATAGTTACGACGCCAGCGGTCAACTCATCGCGGCGTTTGGCAAAGAATCCGGAGGCACGACGAATCGAGTCAATGAGCGCTTCGGATATTTTTATGATTCTGCTGGGAACCTTAATCGGCGAACCAATGACGCCTTGATCCAAACGTTCAACGTCAACAATCTAAATCAACTGACTTCCGGCAGCCGTAGCGGAACCTTGACGGTAGCAGGAACGACCACTACTCCCTCCACGAACGTCACGGTTAATAGTCTGGCAGCAACGCTCTACACAGACAGCAGTTTCGCCAAGAGTGGATTCAGCTTGGTCAACGGCGATAACACCTTCACCGCTATCGGGAAGGACAACCTCGGTCGGCAGGACACGCAAGCGATCACCGTAAACCTGCCGTCTGCACCGAGCTATTCCTATGACGGCAACGGGAACATGCTTTCGGATGGGAAACGCATTCTCATTTATGATGATGAGAATCAATTGACCCAGGTCTACGAAACCAATAAGTGGCGCTCGGACTTTCTCTATGACGGCAAGCTGCGTCGCCGCGTCACCAAAGAGTATCAATGGGTGAGCAGTAAGTGGGTCCAGACGAATGAATCTCGATATGTCTATGACGGGAACCTGGTGGTTCAGGAACGCGACGGTGGAAATCAGCCTCTAGTAAGCTACACGCGAGGGCGCGACCTGAGTGGATCGCTTCAAGGGGCAGGCGGTATTGGAGGGCTTTTGGCTCGATCCGATATGGCTCTTCAGACCCACGTGTTCTACCATGCCGACGGGAACGGGAATATTACGGCTCTTCAGGATCAGAAACAGATTGTAGTCGGTAAGTATCTCTACGATCCCTTCGGAAGCGTCCTGGCGATGAATGGCCAGATGGCCGAAGCCAACCGATATCGGTTCTCCAGCAAGGAGGCCCATGTTAACTCAGGTCTGATCTACTACCTCTACCGCTTCTATGACCCGAATCTCCAACGGTGGCCAAATAGGGATCCACTAGGCGAGGTCGGAGAAGGTAACCTATACGCATTTGTTTCGGCGGACCCAGTGAATGACCTGGACTACTTTGGACTTATACGCGCTTACGGTAAGAATGACGGATCTATCCCTACTGTGGTATGCGACGGAAAGGGAGGCATGAGAGTAGACTTAGGTAAGAACATACCTCCTGGCACGCCACCGTGTATCGTCGATTGTATGCGTGCGCACGAGGAGAAACATATCGAACAAGCTAGGAAACTCAACCCGAACGTCTGTAAAGGGAAGGCGGACGGAACACTACTGCGCCCGAAACGAAAGGAGCAGATAATCGGGGAACGGGAAGCGTTCCAGACGGAAATCGACTGCGTCGAGAAAAAGTGCTCCAGTGAGAATTGTTCTGCAGATGAAATGAAGGAAAGAATCGAAAAACTCAACGATGAGCTGAACAAATGGTTTCGCAAAAAATTATGAGAACTGTCTTCTGCATAAGCGCCGCCGTTTTGTGCTTCTGTTACTGCACTTGTGGGGGCGCGGATCGAAATGAGATCGAGGTGCCATCGATTGCTTCTCAGACTATTGCTCCAAAGGTAACGGTGAGTGTGACGAATGATGGGAGTGGTCTCAGCCTCGTGTTTGTCCTTAGAAACGATGGAGTGTCCGAACTCTCATTCAATCGATCGGACCTGCCATGGTTCCCAAACGAGCACACTTCGCTCCTGCTTGTCGCAGTTGACCAGCCTGATCGTCCAATCGGGCCGACACTCGATTGGGTGAGTCTGCTTCCGGGTCGTGTAACCATTCCTCCGGGGGGAATGATGAGCGGGACCGTAAATTTAAAGCGGCGTTTTCACCGTATTGGCAGACTGCTGAAGCAGGGAGAGGTGATGCTGTTTTGGGCTTATAAGCCCAAGGTAATCGAGGGGAAGTCTCTTGAGTGGACGGGCGGACTACTAATGCTTAAATCTAAGCCTTGATTCTCCGTTCGTTCGAACATTTCCATTTCGAGGGAGGTGACTGTGCAAAGTATTGTAAGCGGTAATTTGGCAAATACTATCTGAGTCGCTCTAAAACCAGTCCCCCCCTAATTTGTTGTGTGTTGAATAGTCCATTCAACTGAATTTCTCCCAAGACTTCTTCTGATGGACTGTGCCGCAGCTCAAACACACAGCTGAGCTTTCCGCTTTGCTTCGTTGGAAACTCGATTTCTAGCCCAAGATTCGAAAGCCCCCAGATGCCGATTTTGATTGGCGCTTCCTGCCCTTTGAATACTGGAAGCTCCGAGACCGCGAAAAGAGTCATTCGATAGCTGCCTGCAGGAAGGAGCATAGGGAGCTGTAGAACAGCTTTTACGGACCCTTCATGAGGATGGATCCTGAGCTCATACGAAGTGTCGTTTGTGTTCACCGCCACCTTACCCAAACGAACCGATCCTTCCTCCACGCTCAGAACGAGGTTGGTGAGTGATACTGTCTGGCCTATTGCGATCGGTAAGGCTATCGCAGGCCGAAGCTGGGATTCCAGGTGGGAAACCCTGAGGGCAAGACGTTTGCACAAGTCGGTCGACGCGTCGTCGTAGCGCCGCAGAATCTCCAGCTCCCCGTCTTCCAAAAATGTTCTGACGTGGGGTAGCAAGTCCTCCAGGCGATTGGTTAGCCCGGCAAGCAACGGGAGAAGGTTTGAGCATCGGTCCCGGAAGAACTGGCGGGTCATCGAAGGGTGAAGGATCGCTTTTGCCAGTTGTCCTTTCAGTTCTGGCAGCAGGGGGGCCTGTGGCTGAACGAACATTTGGTCCATCCCGTGAGGGATGAGCACCGCTTTAGATCCGATTGGATCGAAATAGAGACGATAGTTGTTCTGCTCCAGGGTGTAGCCGTCGGCATGCCGCGCAATGAGTTCGAGGGCCAGGAAGGAGAAGACTCGCTCCATATCGACCAGGGAGGTTAGTTTTAGGAGGCGTTCTCGATCGTCCTCAATGGCGATGGCGGCCATTAACGCTCGGAGATCAGAATGATCAGAGGCGCCTTTGCCGGAATTGCGTTTCAGAGGCACATCGATATCGCGCGAGAATTCACTTTCATACAGATTGCCGTCTGGATTCTGGAAGTGTTTGCGAAGGAAGGTCTTGTCGAGTCCCTCCAGGAGGACATAAAGCCCCAGGTCACGACCATTTAATTCCACTTGGGCGTGAGCGACTCGAGCTGCAGGAATGCCCGCCTTACGGAAAAGCTCACTGGAAAGGAACTCGCAGAGATAGGTCGGGTCCTGTTCGGAGTTATTGAGGTGAAACTTGTCGAGACCGTGTAGCTTCTGTCCGCCAACGAACTTGTCAAAGTTGAGAGTGAGGGAGGCTTTTCCATCCAGCTGCTTAAAGGTCCCGTAGTTTCCTTTCAGGTGAACGGCGACATCGCGGTAGGTCTGTCCCCCTTCCGTGACCGTGCATTTTACATACTGGCGCGGCTCTGCTCTTAAGGCTTTTACCGCGTCCTCGCTGATCTGAATCTTCAGGCGCTTGAGCGCCCCATTGGTGAAGAAGTGATCACTTAAGTCTTCGCGTGGAGCCCCGGAAGTTGAGCACGCCAAGAGAAGTATCCCGAAAATCAGGAGATGGTGGATGCCCATGGACGCGACGATAAGCGCGCTCGCCTCACTCAACAACCCTGGTTTTTAGGATTTTCAATACTCGACAGCCGTCGCCAAGCAAAACGGGGAAAATGCGATCGCTTGCTTTCAAGTTTGCCAGCGGTTTTGCCAGCAGAAGCTTAATGACAGAGTATTGTTCGGTAGCTAAGGAGTACCGCCGAATAGTCTTGATGGAAGCTGATATAAATCTGATTCTACAGGCCGATTTGAGTGCTAAGGCATTGGAAATCAGTGCCCGCTAGAAAGGAGCAAAGGGCCGTCTCGGCCCATCGGGGCGACGAACTTAACGAGGCATCGAACCACGACGGTTGCGGAAGGCTCAGTCTATGGACTGCGGAGACACGTCCTAAGCATTACCCACAAGTTCAGAAGATCTTGGACCTCTATCCCAACGGGATAGCGCCTCAAAGCCCAGGGTTGCGAGGAACGAGCTACCCTGGGAAAAAACCATAGAATTCACAACCCCATCGTGGGTTGCGGTTTGTTTGGGGGTGTTGGCCGATCCAGTCGCAACCCGCGTTGGGGTTGTGAGAAAACAACGACTAACCCAGGGTAGGCGCTCCCGCTTCGCGCCAACCCTGGGCTTTGAGGCGGAATCTCTGTGGGATTCTAACATCTGGTCGAAGAACTTGTGGGTAATACTCAGGTCGTGCCACCGCGGTCCATAAAGCTGCCCCAGCCGCCCCGGGCGGTGTAAGTCCCGCTTCAGCTCCGTGTGGTCCGCGTGTTCCGTGGGCAATAAGCCCCCGCTCCCATTCAGGCGGGCCGTGCTCAGATCATGTCGGCCCCGCGGACCAGCAGGACGCCGGCTTCCTTCAGCAACTGCAGGTCAGCGGCTTTCTCCGCCTCGGTCTGGGGCGCAGTGCGCACCGCATCCTGGATGAGGAATGTCTTGAAGCCCAGTGCCTGCGCGTCCAAGGCCGTGTGCAGAACGCAGCCGTCCGGTGAAAAACCCAGGATATAGACTTCCGTCACTTTTCTCACGCGTAGGAATTCGGTCAGCCCCGTCGAGGTGCGATGATCGTTCTCAAAAAAGGCGCTGTAGCCGTTTAAGTCGGAATCCATCCCCCGCTGGAAAACCCGATGGATGGAGTCCCGTTGAAGCGCCGGGGCCAGCTCGCTCCCGTGGGTCTTCTGAACACAATGATCGCGAGTCAGCGTGAACACTTGCTTCTTAAAGTCGATGACCTGGCCAATCTCCCGCTTGTCATGGTTCGAAGCGAAAATCTTGTGCGAGCGGAGATGCCAGTCCTGGGTGGCCACAACCACGCGAAAACGCCGCTGAAGACGGTTGGCAAGCGCCACCACCGATTCAGAGTCGGGGAGTTCCCAACCCCCTTCGGGCAAAAATTCACGCTGCAAATCGACTAATATCAATGCTTTCATCCAGCTTTCCTGATCAAAAATCTCTCATCCCCATTCCCGCCTGACCGCCACCGTCGCCAAAAAGCTCGGATAACGGCATCTCAAAACCCGGCAGCAATGGCTCCAACAAAATCTCTTTCACCGTCAATGTCTGCCTCAGACTCAGCCCATACTGAGTCGCATGGTAGACTTCCACATTCTCGTAGCGCGGGTCAACGATCCAAAGTCGCGGGATCCGGATCTCCTCATACACCGACTTCTTGAGCACGGTGTCGGCATGGTGATCCTCCTGATTGATCACCTCGGCCGCCAGCCAAAGTTTTCCCAAGGCCGATGTGACCATCGCCAGATCCGGCCGAAACTGATTTGTGTCGGACAGCTTGACGGGATCGCGCAATGCCAGCGCGCGGCAGCTGCTGGCCGGAGTGAGACTGCGCACCACCCACCGGTGCAGCCGCTGGCAAATCCTCTCGTGGGAAGGACGCGGTGGCACCCGCAGGATCAACTCGTTCTCGATAAGCTCTGAATACGGTTCTGGCATTCGTCGGGAAAAGCTTAGCGAGGATGCCCCGCGGAAGCGAAGGGAAATGCGCCAGACTGCATTTCTCATTTGCCACCGGCACGCGCTTCGAGCCACTATCCATCCATGTTGGCCAAGGTGGGCTCTGCAGCAGTTCTCGGCATAGAGGCATTTTCTATTGAGGTGGAGGTCGATTCCGGAGGAGCAGGAGACATGCGTCCTGTCATCGTGGGTCTTCCCGACGCCGCAGTACGCGAATCGCTTGACCGAGTGTTCACAGCGATGACGAACTCGGGCTTCCGCGTTCCGCTGGGACGAACCACTGTCAATCTGGCGCCGGCGGATGTTCGGAAGGAAGGCCCCAGCTTCGACTTGCCTATCGCCGTTGGGATCATCTCCGCCAGCGAGCAGATGGAAGCCCTGCGTCTGGATGACTACGTGCTCGTGGGCGAGTTGGCTCTTACCGGAGCCGTCCGCTCGGTAAAAGGCGCACTCTCCATCGCTCTGCGCGCCCAGGCCGAAGGAAGAAAGGGGGTTTTGGTCCCCGCCGCGAACGCCCCGGAAGCGGCGGTTGTCAAAGGCCTGCAGGTGATTCCCGTAGCGAGCCTCCGCGATGCCGTCGCGTTCCTCGAGGGCGAACTTCGGATCCCTCCAGCGCAGACTGACGTGGATGCGTTGTTCGGAGTTCCTCCGGATGACGATGCCGATTTCTCCGAGGTCAAAGGGCAGGAGTCGGTCAAGCGGGCGTTGGAAATAGCGGCCGCCGGTGGACACAATGCCTTGCTGATCGGCCCACCGGGCACCGGCAAATCCATGCTCGCCAAACGACTCCCCACCATCCTGCCCCCGCTCACCCTGAGCGAAGCGCTCGAGACCACCCGGATTCACAGCATCGTGGGCTTGCTGAACCCAGGCCAGGCTCTCATCACCCAGCGCCCGTTCCGTTCACCGCACCATACCGTCAGTGACGCCGGACTGCTGGGCGGCAACGTGAATCCAAGCCCGGGGGAAATCTCTCTCGCCCACCATGGAGTGCTCTTTCTCGATGAGCTGCCCGAGTTCAAACGAAGTGTTCTCGAAACCATGCGCCAACCCTTGGAGGAGGGACGCGTCACCATCTCCCGGGCGGCGGGCACGATGACCTTTCCCTCCCAGTTCATGCTCATCGCAGCCATGAACCCCACGCCCGATGGCAAAATGCCGTCGGAGTCACGAAGCTCTCCTCGGGCAATTCAGACTTACCTCGGACGCGTCTCGGGCCCGCTGCTGGATCGCATCGACATCCATGTCGAGGTGCCGGCGGTCAAATTCGGCGAGCTCTCATCCGCCCCCGCCGGCGAAAGCTCGGCGGTCATCCGCCACCGGGTCATCGCCGCCCGGCGACTCCAACAAGAACGATTTTCAGGAAAAAGCCGCGTCACCTGCAACGCCCGCATGGGTAGCCGCGATCTGAAATCCCATTGCGGCCTCGATGCCGCCACGCATGAAATGCTCAAGCACGCCATGTCCGACCTCAAACTCAGCGCCCGGGCCTATGATCGCATCCTCAAAGTCTCCCGCACCATCGCCGATCTGGCACAGTCGGCGCAAATCGCCTCCGATCATGTCTGGGAGGCGATTCAGTTCCGCAGTCTGGATCGCCAGTTTTGGACCTAATTTCCCGCTTTCTTCCCCACCGGACCCCCTCTAAACTCGCCTCTTATGTTCGATGCCATCAAAGCCGAAATGCAACCGCTGGGCGAGAAACTGAAGCAATTGCGGAGGTTTCTTTGACGTCCCACAGGCGCAGAAACGACTGGTAGAAATTGAAAGTTTGATGGCGGGGGAAACCTTCTGGAACAACAACGAGCAGGCCCAGAAGATCATCCAGGAATCCAATCAGATCAAGGGGCGCATCGAGCCCTTTATCGCCTCCGAGAAGCAGCTCGAGGATGTGCGCACGATGCTGGAGCTGGCCGAGGCGGAACCGCTGGAGTCCCAGCTCAAGATTCAGGACGAGCTGGAAGCCGAACTCAAGCGCTTCACTCGCGAACTGGATGCCATGGAGCTGCGCGTGCTGCTCAAGGGTCCTCACGATCGGAACAACTGCATCCTCAGCATCAACGCCGGGGCGGGAGGAACCGAGGCATGCGACTGGGCTTCCATGCTCATGCGCATGTACACTCGCTGGGCCGAAGCGCGCGGATGGAAGGTCCAGGTCGAAGACGCGCTTGAAGGTGAAGGGGCCGGCATTAAGAGCGTGGTGATGAAGATTTCCGGCGAGCACGCCTACGGATTTTGCAAAGCCGAACGCGGGGTGCACCGCTTGGTCCGGATCTCCCCGTTCGATTCCAACAAACGCCGCCATACCAGCTTCGCCAGCGTCGATGCCATCGCCGAAATCAGCGACCTGGAGGAGGCCGATGTGGTCATCCCCGACACCGAACTGCGAATCGACACCTTCCGATCCGGCGGTAAGGGGGGACAGAACGTCAACAAGGTCGAGACCGCAGTCCGCATCACTCACATCCCCACCGGGTTGGTGGCCGCATCGCAAGCAGAACGTTCGCAGGCCCAAAACAAGGTGAATGCCATGAAGCTGCTCACCTCGAAACTGTTCGCCAAGCGCTTGGATGAGCAGAAAGCGGAGATGGAGCGGTTTTATGGAGAAAAAGGCAGTATCTCCTGGGGCAACCAAATCCGAAGCTATGTCTTTCAGCCCTACCGTCTGGTGAAGGATCTGCGCACCGGACATGCGACCAGCAACCTCCAGGCCGTGATGGATGGAGATCTAGACGACTTCGTGGGGGCCTGGCTGCGCGCCGGCTGCCCGTTGAAGCGAATGCCCAATGTGAAGGACGACGACGAATGAACATCCTGCAAACCATCGTGGAGCAGAAGCAGCGCGAGATCGCCCATCTGCCGCAACGATCCGTCAGCGTCAGCGACCTCCAACAGGCCATCCAACAACGGGGCGGGCTGCGAGACTTTCGCGGAGCACTCGAAACACCCAGCAGCGGACGAGTAGCTCTGATCGCCGAGGTCAAGAAGGCGTCCCCATCGGCGGGAATCATCTGCCCGGATTTTGATGCCGTGCGGATCGCCCGACGCTACGAGGAAGCCGGAGCCAGCTGCCTGTCGGTGCTCACCGATGAAAAGTTCTTTCAAGGCTCGCTTCAGTACCTTCGTGCCATCCGAGCCGCCGTCCAGCTCCCGCTGCTGCGCAAAGACTTCATCATCGATGAACGACAAATCCTGGAAGCAGTGGAGTGGGGGGCCGACGCCATTCTCCTGATCGCTGCCATTCTGAGCGATGACCAGATGCGCCGGTTTCATCAACTCGCCGTCGGCGCCGGACTCACCGCCTTGGTCGAGGTGCATGATGCGGCTGAGTTGGACCGAGTCGTGGCCATCGGAGCACCGGTTGTGGGAATCAATAACCGCGATCTTAAAACCTTCAAAGTTGATTTGGGCACCACCGAAAAGCTCGCTCAGCATCTCAAGGACCGGTCAGAATTCTCCCAACGTTTGCTCGTGGCCGAGAGCGGCATCCACTCGCGTTCGGACGTTCAGCGCCTGGCGGCTTGTGGCTCCCGAGCGATACTCGTAGGCGAATCCTTAATGCGCCAACCGGGTGACCTGGCCGCCAAAGTGGCCGAGCTCATCCACTTCTAGCAATCACGCTCGCCCCCCAAGAGCCTGCACTGTCGCAACCTGCATTTCGCACCGGGTTCCCCTGCCCTGACACCCCGATTCTGACGCTAAACATAAGCTTTTCGCATTTTTTGCGATTGCGCGTTCTGGGTGTTTAGCCACGCCAACTCCCGTCGATAGACAACTTGGAGAACGAGAGGGAAGTGAGAGCAGAACTATGAAACTGGGGTCTAGAATCATTGTCGGCGCAGGGGCGGCACTTGCATTAGGCGTAGCCTGCAGCTTGTGGATTCAACGTCAAGTCATCCGCCGTCAAGGCATCGAGATGACGCACGCTTCGATGCGTGCGGTGGTGATCGAAGGTGAGCAGGTGCGATCTTCCTTCTCGGCAATGAACCAAAACAAGGCCTTCGATCTGCCTCACCTCATGGAGGAGATCAAGAAGGGGGCCTCGCTGCGTGAATCCACTCTCTACAGCACCATCCCGGTCGTGGCGGCCTGGAAAGCGATCGGGGAAGTGGCCAAGAAAGAGGGCTATGAATTCCGGATCCCCAAGCGCCAGGCTCGGAACCCGAAGAATTCGCCGACTCCCGAGGAGGAGCGGATCTTGAAGCTCTTCGAAACCCAGCAGACGAACGAGTTTTTCCAGGTAGACCACGCGAACAACCAAATCGTGTTCGCCCGACCCATCGTGCTCACGTCAGATTGCCTGATGTGCCACGGCGATCCCAAGACCAGTCCCACGGGCGACGGCAAGGACTTGCTCGGCTTCGCGATGGAGGATTGGAAGGCAGGGCAGGTGCATGGCGCCTTCGTGCTGAAGTCCTCTATGGACAAGATCGACGCCGTTGTGAAGGCCGGGTTCATGAACACGCTCATCCTCGTCCTCCCCTTGACGCTCGGTATCGTCCTCGTGCTCTCCTACATCAATCGCCGACTGCTTATCCTGCCCCTGTCTCACAGCATCCGCCGCATTTACGAGTCGAGTGAGCAAACCGCCGAATCCTCCAGCCAGATCTCCGCCACCAGCCAATCGTTGGCGGAGGGAGCAGGGGATCAGGCGGCGGCACTGGAACAAACCAGTGCCTCGCTGGAGGAAATGTCGAGCATGACCAAGCGCAATGCCGAACATGCGGCCGATGCCAAGGCCATTGCCAACCTGACGAGATCCGCCGCCGACGCTGGGCTCGCGGACATGCAGGAAATGAGCGAGGCCGTCACGGCCATCAAAACGTCCGGAGATAACATCTCCAAAATCCTAAAGACCATCGACGAGATCGCCTTCCAAACCAATATCCTGGCTCTGAACGCCGCTGTGGAAGCAGCGCGGGCCGGGGAAGCCGGATTGGGCTTCGCTGTGGTCGCTGATGAAGTTCGCAATCTCGCCCAGCGCAGCGCCCTCGCCGCCCGCGAAACGGAAGAACGAATCACCGAATCCGTCCAGAAGTCCGACCGCGGGGTTCAGGTCTGCGCCAAGGTTTCCGACCGACTGACAGAGATCGCACAACACGCACGCAAGGTCGACGAAGTCGTCGGACAAATCGCTACCGCATCGGCTGAGCAAGGCACGGGAATCGCCCAGATCAACAGCGCCGTATCTCAAATGGACCGGATCACCCAGACCAACGCCGCCGGTGCCGAGGAGGAGGCGTCGGCCGCCGCTTCGCTCAAACACGAGGCTCAGTGCCTCAAAAAGTCGGTCGAGGATCTTCTCGCCATGATCGGAGAAGAGTCGAGACCAGTCCAGCTGGGCGCCGAACTGCGTGGCAAGAAATCCTCGGGCCGAAGCAACGCGCTCGGACAAGGAGTGACCTCCGATGCGCGGAATGCCGACGCCTCCGGCACCCGTCCGGAAACACCGTTCACGCCCGCCGACTCTGAGCGGACAAAACAGCCTTAACCCGGGAGCCCCCTGGGCCGACACGGCCCACACTCCACTGATAGGGGTAGGAATGCGGGATTGACCGCACCCCTCCCTCCAAACCGGACTGGCGGATTTCCCGCATCCGGCTTACCAGTCAGTAGGGTCCACAGTGGGGCTGAAGCCTATTGAGTCGGGTATCCTGCCAAACTGAATAA
>JAEUHE010000108.1 GCA_016793885.1 Verrucomicrobiales bacterium | reverse complement strand
CAGGGTTCGCAACCCACGATGGGGTTGTGGATTCTATGGCGTTTTCCCCAGGGTAGCTCGTTCCTCCCAACCCTGGGCTTTGAGGCGCAATCCCGTTGGGATAGGGAGGAAGCCCTCCGAACTTGTGGGTAATACTCAGAGAGGCCTACAGCTTCTCGGGGACCCAAGGAGAGGGATGCCGGCTCCGCAGGGGGCCCGAAGCGACAGAGGTGTGCCGGAGATGAGCACTACAAACCGCGTCGGACCGCTTTAGGGTCAACGCCCTAGCTCACAACTGACCGCCGGTCAAAGGCATGTAGATCTGCTCCGGACGCGCCTGAGGAACGGGCTTCCAGTCCATGGCCCTATCAACCGCCAGGCGCATCTGACGAAACCACCACTGCGCCCGGTTCCGACGACGCTCATAGCGCACGGCGCGAGCGCCTGGTTGCGTATTCACAAAACTAAGTTCGATTTGTTGAGTAGTCATAAGGTATTGCAGTTTTACTGCGCACACCTTACGACCGGGGGTAGGACAAGGGCGGTCGGGGGCCTAAGAAAGATTTTTATCCAGGAATCGAAGGAAATTCCCGTGCATGATGCCCTCGATGTCGGCTGGCTTATACCCCCGACCCTGAAGAATCTCAGGCAGCCGGGTCAGGTCATGGATGCTTTTCACGTCCGCGGGGGTCTGCTCGGTGCCGAATGCCCCATCGAGATCAGAGCCAATCCCCACATGGTTCGCGTTGCCGGCGATCTGACAAATGTGGTCCATATGCTCCACAATCGCTTCAAGCTTCAGCCCGGTGCCCTCGGGGGTGTGTTGTCCGCGGATCCACCCCGGAACCATCATCCAGGCATCGAATACCGAGCCGATCACGGCGCCGCGCTTCACAAACTCGCGGATCATGTCGTCGCTCAGCTGGCGGTTGTGGGGCACCAGGGTCCGACAGTTGTGATGACTGGCCCAAACGGGTCCGTCGAACACGCTCAAGGCTTCCCAGAAGCTGTCATCGCACAGATGGGTCGCATCCAGAATCATCCCAAGCCGCCGCATCTCGCTCAACAACTCCTTGCCCTTCGGTCCCAATCCTCCAGTGGCGTCCGTGCCCTGGGCATAGCGCCCCAGCCCGTAGTGCGCCGGGCCGATGGCGCGCAATCCCTGAGCATAGGACCTCTCCACGTAGGCCGGTGTGATGATCGAGTCCGCGCCCTCCAAACTCAGAATGTAACCAATCGGTTGCTTGGGTCCGGGATTTTTCCAGGCTTCGACCTGCCGACGCAGGCTGACGCGATCGCGAATCGCGACCATTTCCCCGGCATCCTCCATCGCCCGATACCACGCCAGCTGCCCCTGGGTCTGAGCCCAGGCCTGCTCCACCGAAAACCAGCCCGGCAGCGGGTTGGTTGGCTTCACGAAGCGGGCAATCTGTGTAGCGACACAGATGCCAATGCCAGCACGCCTCATCTCGGGCAACGAAACTGTTCCCCGCCCCCGGTCCGGTTTATCCGTAAGACCTGCCTCCCGACGACGGATTTCGTCCAATGGCCGGGTCAGGTCGCGGTTCCACTCCATCGCGTTCATCGCGAGGTCCAAGTGAGCATCCAGAATCAACATAAGTAAATCGGTCAATGCCAGCCTCGAACACGGGCTGTGAAATTAGGGCTTACCCTCCGTGCCGCCCGCCATGGGCTTCATCGTGAGCGGGTCGCGAAGAGGCACGTCGGTCAGTTTTCCTCCGCCGAGATCCGCGAGCTTAACGGGATGGTCCGGATGCCCCTTCAGAATCTCGTCCTTCTGCCCGACCACCAGGATGACCACCCGGGAGGGATCCAGATAGGTGCGCGCCACGCGCTGAATCGCCGGCTTGTCCACGGCTTCCAAACGCTGTCGATAAGTCGCCCAGTAGTCCGGCTGCTTGGCGAACCTTCCCGTGAACTCCTCGTCGGCGAAGGCATCCGCCACTTGCGCCTTGGTGGCAAAGCGTCGCGGGAGCGCTTCGATGAAGGCTTTTTTGGCTGTCTCCAATTCCTCGTCGGTCACGGCCTCGGCCGCGATCTGGCTCATCTCTTTCAGCACAATGGAAGTCGCATAGGCCACGGTGCGAGATTTGGACTGGAAACCCGCATGAAACGGGGTCGGATAATACGTGCCGCCGCGAAAGACGGAGTAGGCGGAGTAAGCCAGTCCCTCATCGGACCGAACCCGATTCATGATCCGCGACGTAAAGCCCCCACCTCCGAGGATCATGTTCATCATCGCCACCGCGGCGTTGTCGGGACTCTCACGCAGAAAACCCGGGAGCAGAATCGCGACCCGTCCCTGGTTGACATCCTTGTTGACCAGATACACGCCGGGTTTGGCGAAATCCACCGTGCCGGGAACCGGCTGGGCGGCCTCGCCTTGGAAAGGCCAATCGGCGAAGAGTTTTTCCAGCCGGGCCACCATGTCCGCCCGATCGAAATCTCCGTTTACCGCCACGACGAAGTTGGCCGGATGGAACCAGCGTTTATGAAACGCCAGCAGGTCGTCACGGGTGATGCTCTCGACGGAGGCCTGAGTCTCGTGACGGTTCGACCAGAAGGATTCACCGAAGGCGAGGTGGTCCATCTCCCGATCCTCGATACTGGACGAGTCATCATTGCGTTGCTTCATGCTTTGCAGCGTCTGCTGGCGAGCCAGGTCCAATTTGTCCTGCTGCATGCGTGGCTGCGTCAGAACCTCCCGCAGCAGGGTCAAGCCCTCGTCCAAATCCTTGGACAGCAGGTTGAGACTAATCGAACCCTTTTCGCCGGAGACGTCGGAGTTGAGCACCGCGGCGAGGAAAGCGAGGCGCTCTTCCAATTCCTCCGCAGACTTGCTCTGGATCCCGCCGCGGGCCAGAAGATAGCCCGCCAAGTCCGCCAGACCTTCCTTCCCGACCGGATCCAGGTAGGTGCCGGCGCGCACATGAACCACGAGGTTCACGAGGGGCAACTCCCGGTCCGGAACCACGTAGGCGATGGGACCGCTCCGAAGCGGCACCCGGTAATCCTGCGGCTTGGGCGGAGTGTAGTTGAGAGGAGGAAAACTCAGCTTCTCGGGCCGGTCAGGAATGGAAGCGGCCGCGAGAGACGAGCAACCGGCCCACATGGAAAACAATCCCAGCACGCCGACCGCTGCGCCGCGGAGCATCATCGAAGGAAAAAGAGTTAAGAGAGACATAGGTCAAGTTCAGCCGCGGCTTAGTTCTTCTGTTGCAGTTCCTGAATCCGCGCTTCAATCCGCTTGCGGTACAAATTCATGAAGACTTTGCGCCGGGGATCTGCATCCCCAGCCCTCTGCTCCATCCCCTTCAAGGCCTCCTGGAGTTTGGCCAGGCTGGTCTCCGCCTGGATCTGCGCCGCGATCTTGAGCATGACGGGTTTCTGCTCCGGTGTGAGACCTTCAAGATCGTCGCCGCCGCTCGCATTCGAACCCGCCTTGCGGGTGTAGACTCCCACCGCCCGGCGCTCTTTGACAAAATAGTGCTTGGCCACCCGCTGAACATCCGCGGCGGTGACCGCCTGAACCTTGCGTCCCGCCTCATTGATCTCTTTCCAATCGCCGAGACCCTCATTGGAAATCAACTGTTGAAGAATCGGGAAGTTCGAGGAGAGCCGACGGTACTCCGCCGCGGCGAAGTTGTTCTTAACCTTTTGCAGCTCTTCCGGGGGAACTTCGGCTTTTTGCAGTTCTTCCAGCACCCGGTAAATCCCCTCCTCCACCTGCAGCGGGGTTTTGCCATCCCGTGCTTCACCCGCAATGTTGAACACACCCGCCCACTTCCGGCTGAACTGCCCGGCCATCGTCTCGGTGGCCAACTCTTCACCCATCACCAGCTTCTTATAAAGACGGCCGGTGCGGGTGGAGAGAATCTGACCCAGCACCGTCAGCGGATAGGCATCGCGGTGCATGAACGGCACGGTATGCCAGTAGATGTCGACCTGGGGATTGGCCTCGGCTTCGGCGTTCATCCGTTTCTCCGCCGGTTGAGGCATGACCAATGGGACAAAGGGAGGAGGATCCTTCGGCCCGCGGGGAATTCTTTCGAAATAGCGCTGCGCCAATGCAATCGCGTCTTTGGCCACAAAGTCGCCCACGAGGATCAGGGTGATATTCTGCGGCGCGTAGTAGATTCCGAAAAACTCATCAGCCTGAGCTTTCGAAATGCTGGAGATATCGGAGGGGGTGCCGACCGTCGGCCAGCCATAGGGGTGCGACTCCCAGAACAGAGCTTCAAAGCTCTCGGCGAACTTTCCCAGCGGGGTGGATTCGGTGCGCATCCGCCGCTCCTCAAACACGACGTCGCGTTCGGCATAGAACTCGCGAAACACCGGGCGGAAAAGTCGCTCAGACTCCATCCACATCCACAACTCGAGCTTGTTGGCAGGCACGGTGATGTAGTAGCCCGTGAGATCGGTGGAGGTGAAGGCGTTCATGTGGGATCCGCCCCCAGTGGTGTAAATCCGATCAAATTCATTCTTCACCAATATCTTCCTCTGTTCCTCAATCAGCAGCTTGAACTGAGCTTCGAGCTCGCGATACCGAGGCGTCTTGTTCTCCGGCTTTTGCAGGTCGTCCACTTCACCCCGACGGAATGCCGCTCGCATTTTGGACTCCTCCATCCGCATCTCCTCGCGCAGCTTCTCCTGATCAGCAATGATCTGGAGATCCTTGGCATAGTCCTTGGTGCCGAGCGTGGGCGTTCCCTTGAACATCATGTGCTCGAAGAGGTGGGCGATGCCCGTGATCCCGGGTCGCTCGTTCGCGCTTCCCACCTTGGCAACCCAACCGCCCGAGATGCTCGGCTCATCATGTCGCTCGACCAGGAGCAGTTTCATCCCGTTCGAGAGCACATGCTCGGCGACGGGCACCTTTTGTCCAAAAGCCGAAAAAGCCACCAGCAGCCCACAGGGCAAGGCCAGCAGCGACGAGAGGAATTTGGATCGTATCGACATAGTCCCTAGCACACCAGCAAACGCGGTGGAAAGTCAATGCGCGGTGCGGGACGGTGCCGCAGTTCGTCACCCGCACTGTCAGGTGTGAACTCGATCGGAAACGAAACCGCAAACTCGGTCGAGTTCCTGGCTAAGCACCCCACAACTGCCCAAGGCTTCCAGCGGCATCTTCGATCGAAGCCGGGGACTTCATCACATCAAGACTTTCGAGATGGATCCAGCGGCGACCTATGAACGTTTTTGCCGCCACCCATTCTCCTGCCGTTTCCTGAACACAGACTTCAGCAAACTCCTCCTTGACGAATGTTAAAAAATCGCAACTAAATACGGCGCTCGTAGACCACCGCGAGCACGACAATTGAGTCAACGGCTGGTGTTTCCACTAGGAGCGGCCAACTCAAACATGGAAGGAAATTAACTTATGGCCAGTGGCAAAGTTAAATGGTTCGACAACAAGAAGGGTTATGGATTCATCCTTAACGATGCGGGACAGGACGTCTTCGTTCATCACACGAGCATCAAGGGAGCCGGATTCAAAACCCTACAAGAAGGCGAAACCGTAGACTACGAGCTCGTGGACAGCGATAAAGGTCCCAAAGCTCTCAACGTCCAGCGTACCCCAGGCGAACAGCCTCGACTCTGAGCAACCGTTAGAAAGATTCATCGTTCCCCTCCTCCAGGCTTTGTCTTCCCCGATGAGGCCTGGGGGAAAATTAGTAGTTGCGTCGTTGTGTTGTTCGTAGCGTAAGGTTCGGTGTGGCGCCAGAAGCACCCCAGCCGATCTCCTCGTTATACGTGCATGTTCCGTTTTGCGCGCAGAAGTGTCACTATTGCGCGTTTTTCTCGGAAGCCTCCAGCGGCGAGCTCGTGAACCGTTATGTAGCCGCTCTGACTTCCGAGTTGGAGATGGTCGCAGGAGATTTGTCGCCACGCACCGTGTTCTTCGGCGGCGGCACCCCTTCGATCCTCAACCTTCGGCAGTGGGAAGCGCTGCTCAAAACCTTTGCCCGCCTCGGACTGCTGGGCGCGCAGGAATGGACGGTGGAATGTAATCCCGCCACCGTCTCCCTGGACAAGGCGAAGCTATGGCGTGATCACGGCATCAACCGCGTCTCCATGGGGGTCCAATCCCTCGATGAAAACCTGCTCGATCGGCTGGGACGCGTGCATGACCGCCAGATGGTCTTCAAATCCTTCGACATCTTTCGTCAAGCGGGCTTCAGCCAAATCAACATCGACCTGATGTTCGCGATCCCTGGGCAAACGATGCAGGTGTGGCGCGAGACCCTGGCGGAGGCTTTGGAACTAGGCTCGGAGCACCTCTCCAGCTACGAGGTCATCTATGAGGAAGATACCACTCTGTACGATCAGCTTAAGGCCGGCCAGGTGGATGTGAACGAGGAGCTGGCCTGTGACATGTATGAGGTGCTCATCGATGATGCCGGTGCGGCGGGCTGGATGCAGTACGAAATCGCCAACTTTGCCCGAAGCCCAGGCGGATTCATCAACGGCTTCCCTTCCCTCGCTTGCCAGCACAACGTGAATTACTGGCGCGGCGGTTCGTTCTACGGACTGGGTCCCAGCGCCACGGGCTATATCCGTGGAGAACGAACCAAGAATTGGGCCAACACGCAGCTCTACTGCGAACAACTGGAAAAAGGCCGACGAGCGATCGAATCACGGGAAACGCTCTCCTCCTTGGCCCGCGCCGGGGAGACGGCCGCGTTCGGCTTGCGTACCTGCCCCGGGTGGCCGTTCGAGCTTTTCCATCAAGTCACCGGTCACGACCTTCGACTAGAATGGAAAACCGAGATGGAGGATCTGGTTCAACGCGGGTGGGCAACCCGCGATGACGAGGGGTTTCGTCTCACCCGTCGGGGACTCCGCTTTGCCGACACTGCCGCCGAACTGTTTCTGCGATGAGATAAGATGAGATGAGATGCTATGACCACCACCAGCCTCCTCCTGCCGTTTGCTGAGCGCCTGATGAACGCCCCCGCGGCCGCCTACCATGAGCAGGCCGTGATGTCGGAAGTGGAATCCATATGCCAACAGCAGGGGTTGACCTGCGACACGGATGCGTTCGGCAACCGGATTGTCACGGTGAACCACAGCTCCCGCGCACCCAAACTGGCCCTCGTGGCCCACATGGATCATCCGGGATTTGAAGCGGTAGGCCCCCTCACCGAGACGACCTGGGAAGCCCGGTTTCTGGGCGGTGTCGGCGAGGCTTACTTTCAGACAGGCATCCCCTTGCTCGCCTATCCTGGTGGGTATCCGGCGGTGCTGGGAAAGCGGCTTGCCGACGACCTCCGCTTCGAGATCCATTTCGAAGAAGCCCCTGCCGCACCGCCCCGTTTCCTAGTGTGGAACCTTCTCACTCATGGGCGGAAGGATGACCGCATCGAAGGACGCGCCTGCGATGACCTTATCGGCGTGGCAGCGATTCTCGCGACACTGGCAGAATTGAATCGGCTGAAGGCGCCGGTCTCTATCAGAGGACTGATCACGCGTGCCGAGGAAGTGGGCTTTCAAGGAACACTGTTGCTGGCCGAATCGGGAGTAATCGGGCCGGATACGGCCATCGTGTCCTTGGAAACCAGCCGGGAGTTACCTCCGGTGCAGATGGGCAATGGCACCATCATTCGGGTGGGCGACCGCAGTTCGATCTTCGACTCACGCTTGACCCGATTTCTCACGGAAGTGGCCGCCGACCTCCAGACACGGCACCCGGAGTTCCGCTACCAGCGTGCGCTCATGGGCGGCGGAACCTGTGAAGCCACCGCGTTCCAGGAGTTCGGATACCGCTGCGCCGCGCTGTGCGTCGCCCTGGGCAACTATCACAACTGCGGCCCGGAAAGCCGCATCGCCGCAGAGTATGTCTCAGCGGCCGACGCGCAGGGGATGGTCGATCTGCTGGTGGAGGCGGCTCAACGCTTTCCCGAGTGTGACGCCCTGGCCGGACGACTCAACGCCCGGCTGGTCAAATTGGCACGGGAAGCGCGGGTACGGTTGAACGGCTGAACGGATCATGGCTCTCGAGTCGTCGGCGGAAGGAATGGACGGCGATCCGAATCCGAAACAGTGGGCTCAGGTCCAAAGATAGCGCACTATGTGAAAGAAGAGCGGCGCAGAAAAACAGAGAGAGTCAATCCGGTCGAGCATCCCTCCGTGGCCCTCGATGAGCTGTCCCCAGTCTTTGATTCCTCGATCCCGCTTGATGGCGGAGAGCACCAACCCGCCGAAGAACCCCAGCAATGCCACGAGGAAGGAGATGGCAAACGCTTGACCCGAGGTAAACGGTGTCATCCAGGCCAGGAGAGATCCCAGTAGGCTCGCGCTCAGAACCCCACCGATGAGCCCTTCCCATGTCTTGGATGGACTCAGGACGGGAGCAACCCGGTGCCGGCCTGTCAGTTTTCCCCAGACGTATTGCAATACATCACTGCTCTGCACCACCACGATGAGGAAAAGGAGGAGCTGGGAGGAGAGTCCCTCAAACCCAGGCACCTTCAAGCTCAGCAGCATCGGCAGGTGGCTGACAAAGTAAACGCACACCATCATTGCCCATTGCATGCGCGCACTCCGCTCTAAGAACTGTCGATGATCTCCCGCCAACGTGAGGCGGAGTGGGATAAAAATAAACGCGTAGATGGGGATGAAGGTTGCGAACAGTCCATACCACTGGCGCCAGACCAGCCAGTATTGAAATGGAAGAATCACGAAAAACATCCAGAACAGAGCGCGGTGATCCGAAAGGCTGGTAGGAGTGGCCGTCACGAACTCCCGTAAGGCCAGAAAAGAGATCAATCCGAAGATGACAACATTGGCGTGAAATCCCAAACCCAAGCTGCCTCCGAGAATCAGCACCATCATCCACCAGGCGCGAATTCTGGCATTGAGATTCTGAATTGTGCTGACGTTGGATCCCGTCCTACTGGCACGACACGCCAACCCCCAACCGGTCAGCGACGCGAGCAGCAAGACGCCGAGAACGCCCGCCAGCACGCGCTGGTTGGCAACCGTTAGTCCCGGGGGTACTGATAGAGCGAGTTGGATGGAAGAATTCAAATCGATCCTAATGGGCGGGTTGCAAGGCTTGGATCGCACTTCGAGCCCGTTCTAGAAAGGCCTCGCGAGTCTCATCAGGTTCCAACGTGAGCGGCGGTCCAAAGGCGATCGTGGTCAGGAAAGGGATGGGAAGGAACTCTCCACGCGGTAACACTCGATTGAGGTTCTGAAGAAACACCGGGATGAACTCAGTTCCCTCTCGATTCTTCGCCAGATGAAAGAGGCCCGATTTGAAGGCACCAATCTCGCCGGACGAACTACGGGTGCCCTCGGGAAAAACAATGATCGACTCCCCCTTATCCAAAACCTCCTTCATTTGCTCGACGGGATTGTTCTCACGCGTGACCTTCTTCCGATCGATCAAAACTGCCCGAAAAATCTTCGTGGACATCCAATGGCGGATCCCTCCGGCCGTCCAGTAATCCAACGCGGCAACGGGCCGGGTACGGGATCGCAGGGCGGTTGGTAGAGCAGCCCACAGAGCCACGAAATCGAGATGGCTGCCGTGGTTCGCGTAATAGACTCGCGGTTTAAAATCCTCCCTTCCTAGCTCCATCCCCCGGGCGTGAGCCCCAGTGATGAGCTTTACCAAGCCCACGCAGACAGACTGGACAACCGTGTCGATCACGAGACGCGCCCCCGCATCAACTCGCTAATGCCGGATAGTCTTCTTATGCAAGTCACTATCCCCAGGATCACGATGAGAACCAGGGCGACCTGCAGGCTCACCGGCGTGCGGCCCATAAATTGTTCTCCAGCGCCAGTCACGCAAGCTAACGTCAGGAGAGCCATTCGGTGGGGCTTGGCCATAGGCCCTCGAAAATCGTGTTGTCCCACCAAACTGGCGCCCAGCACTCGAACGTAGGCGGTCGAGCAGGCGACCAATGCGGCCGCCCAACCCCAATTGGCCGCCCACGGAGACCACACGCCCGCAGAAAAGCCCGCGCCGATCAAAATCAAGCTATCTGCCACCCGGTCCGGAACCTCGTTGTAAAGCTCGCCGTTCGGGGTCTTCAAGCCACCCTCGACCGCCAACATGCCATCCATCAGGTTGCACCACAGCCGTCCTTGGATCCCTACGACCGCGGCGATCCAGCAACCGACCAGCCACGATCGCTGAGGTGGGTTCCAGGAGGAAACCAGCCACAGACTGCAAGCGGCCAGGGTGGCAAACCCCACGCTACACACCGACACAAGATTAGGGCTGCAGCCGCTACGAAGCAGGAGAACGGCCGACCGCCGGGCCCATAGTGTCGCCCTGGACTTGAGCGGACGCCGAGCGTCTGACTTCCCTAACGGAGGGGATTGTGATCCATGCACCATCAGCCTAGTCTAACGAATACCCCCTCACTGAGGCCAGCCTGGATCTCACTCTTCGATTGCAGTCCCTTCACCAACCCATTTAGGGTTCAGGCCATGTACAGGTTCCTCTCTCACGTGGTCGCTGGCCGCACCATCCGAGTCATTCCGTTGTGCGCCTTGATGGCCATCGCCGTGGCCTCGTACTCCACGATGGCCGCGACGGCTCCTCCTCGCAACGAAACCGTCCTCCGCGAGGGCTTGCTCATCAAGGCGGTGGCCCGCAGCGGCCGAAGCGCGTTTCATACCGACGCAATCGAGGAGCGCATCGTCAGCGGCCGGTGGTCCCTGCCCAAGGAAGGTGAAACGATCGACGTGCCCAACGCGCCCAGCCAGCGATGGGAAAAAGTAAAGGCCGACACCAATGGCTGGTTTGCGAACCTGATCCCTCGCCTGCCCTTCACCAACTCCGGCCCCCGCGGTGGTTACCTCTACCTCCCCTACTCCTCCCCTCGCAACGAGGTGCTCCTCCTCCACGCCGCCGGCCATAGCATGGCCTATGTCAACGGAGAGCCTCGCGCGGGTGACCTCTATGAAAACGGGACGGCTGTTCTCCCGGTCCAAATGCAGTCAGGGTTGAACGAGATCCTGCTGGCCACTGGACGCGGTCGTATCCGGGCAAAGCTGAGCACCCCGGCGGCCTCGGTCCAGATTGCGCTTCACGACACCACGCTGCCCGACATCCTCCGCGCTGACACCACCGACAAATGGGGATCGATCATCCTGATCAACAGCACGACCAACACCCAGGAGCAGCTGGTGCTTCACGCTTCGGTGGATGGCCAACGCACCGAATCCACTTCCGTCCCCGCCATCCTCCCGCTGACCACGCGAAAGGTGGGCTTTCGCCTCCGTCACTCCGGGGAATCCCGCACGAACCGAGCCAGCTTGGAGCTCACTCTCACCCGGCGCGGAGCGCGATCCAAACCGATCGACACCGCGAAGTTGTCGCTTCGTGTCCGTGAACCGGATCAAAGCCACCGGGAGACATTCGTGAGCCAGATCGATGGGAGCGTGCAGTATTACGCCATCACGCCAGCCCGCCCCGTAAGCCCCGATCGCCCCGCGCGGGCCTTGGTGCTGAGCACTCACGGCGCCAGCGTCGAAGCCCAAGGCCAGGCCGAAGCGTATGCCCCCAAGCCCTGGGCGCATGTGGTCGCCCCCACGAACCGCCGGCCCTATGGTTTCGATTGGGAGGACTGGGGACGCTGGGATGCCATCGAGGTCTTGGAACACGCTCAAAAGAAATTCAACACAGATGCGCAGCTTACGTATCTCACCGGCCACTCCATGGGCGGCCACGGCACCTGGCAGCTGGGTGCGACCTTCCCGGACCGTTTTGCGGGTATCGCACCGAGCGCCGGTTGGATCAGCTTCTTCTCCTACGCCGGTGGACGTCGCGATGAGAGCACCAACGCGGTTCGCGCGCTGCTCCAGCGATCCACCGCATCCAGTGACACGCTGCTCATGGCCAGCAACTATCTGAACCATGCGATCTACATTCTCCACGGCGACGCCGATGACAACGTTCCCGTGTCGGAAGCTCGCACCATGCGCAAAGTCCTGGAGCCTTTCCATCGCGACTTCATGTATCACGAGCAGCCGGGAGCGGGCCATTGGTGGGGCAACCCCTGCGTCGACTGGCCCCCGATCTTTGACCTGTTCGCCCGTCATCGCATTCCCGACTGGGTGTCCAAGCGCGCGGTTCACTTCACGACCGTCAACCCTGGAATTTCCTCTTCATCTCACTGGGTCGCCATCGAAGCGCAGGACCAGGCGCTGGCCAAGAGCATCATTGACATCGCTTGGGATCCCAACGCTCGCACCTTCACCGGCAACTCCGAAAACGTGCAGCGGCTCCGGCTCCAGACCACGCAGCTAAAGCCAGGCAAGCCGGTCCAACTGAAGCTGGATGGACAGAGCGTGACTAACGTCGCTCTTCCTGGAAACGGAGCGCCGCTCTGGTTCTCGCGTCAGGACGGAAACTGGCGACAGGTCTCTCAACCTCCGCCCCGTGTGAAAGGCCCGGTCCGCTCCGGCCCGTTCAAGGAGGCCTTTAATCACCGGTTTCTGTTTGTCTACGGCACCCAGGGGACCGCTCCGGAGAATGCCTGGGCGCTCGCCAAGGCACGGTTTGACGGAGAGGCTTTTTGGTATCGGGGCAACGGGAGCATCGACATCATTCCCGACACCCAGTTCCGCGCCAAGGACTACCCCGACCGCGGGGTGATCCTGTATGGCAATGCCGACAGCAACAAAGCCTGGCGCGAGTTATTGCCGAGCAGCCCGGTCCAGATTCGACGCGGGCTGGTGCAGATCGGGAATCGGTCTCTTTCGGGAGATGGTCTGGCCTGCCTTTTCCTGCAACCCCGTCCGGATAGTGACATTGCCTGCGTCGGAGTCGTGGGAGGCACCGGAGTGGCGGGAATGAAGCTCACGGACCGAGTTCCCTACTTTCTGGCCGGCGTAGCCTTTCCAGACTGCACCGTCTTCGGTCTCGAGAGCCTGAGCCAGGCCGCGGATGGAGCCCGAGTGGCCGGATTCTTTGGAACTGACTGGAGTGTCACCCACGGAGAATTTGTCTGGCGCGATGAACCTGCTCGTTGAGCAAAAAACCCACCGTTCCTATGAAAAACCCTGCACCACACCCAGATGGCTCGGAGCAATCCGCCTCGCCCAATCTCAACCGACGCGAGGTCATCAAGAAAAGCCTCGCCGCCCTGAGCGCCGCCGCACTCGCGGCGTCTCCTGCGCCCGCCGCGGCGGCGGAGGCATCGGCTGGCCAGCCCGATGCCCGGCGGCTGTCCCCCAAGCGTTACGACATGAAGAAGTCGATCAATCTGTGGGCATTTCCCTACCCCCAGCGGATGAATCTGCGAGAGTGCCTCCAGTTGGCCAAGGACGCGGGATTCGATGGAATCGAGCTGAACTACGATCTCGACAATGATCTTTCTCCGAAGGCGACCACGAAGGATTACCAGTCCATTCGCCGGATGGCCGATGAGATCGGAATCGCCATCAGCGGTCTCTGCTCATTTCTCTTCTGGCCGTATCCCCTAACCAGCAACGATGTCACCAAACGCGAACGCGGCATCGAACTTGCCGGAAAAATAGCGCAAGCGGCTCATGACCTGGGAGTGGAGAACGTGCTGGTCGTTCCTGGTGCCGTTCACATTCCCTGGCGAACCGACCATGAGCCCGTTCCGAACGACGTGTGCGATCAGCGTGCTCGCGATGCGGTCCGACGGCTGGCCGACGGAGCCGAGAAACTCAAGGTGTTCCTCAACATGGAGAACATCTTCTTCAACGGCTACCTCATGACGCCCATGGAGATGAACGCGTTCGTGGACAGTTTCCAGAACCCTCATATCAAGGTTCATTTCGACACCGGCAATATCTCCATGTTCCAGCACGCCGAGCACTGGATCCCCATTCTGGGCAAGCGGATCCAAAACATTCACTTCAAGGAATACACGAAGAAGGGAACCGACTACTCGCTCGAAACCTTCCGTCCTTTGCTCGACGGGACGACCGATTGGCCGGCGGTGATGGAGGCTCTCAGTCAGGTTGGCTACCGGGGCTATCTCACCTTCGAATACTTTCATCCGTACCTGCACTACCCCGAGGCATTAATCTACCAAACCTCCGATTCGCTGAATCGGATGCTGGGGCGACCCGTGGGTATCAAGGCTTGACTGAACGCGGGCGCTGACGTCCGCCCCCGCCGCCGCGATCGGGTCCCGCCGAAGTGGCGGCACGCATCCGAATCACGAGACCGTCGATCACTTCGCTCTGTTGACGAGCTTCGAAATAGGGCCAGTAGGCCTGCAAGGCCGAGTTTTCGAGCGCCTTGCTGGGCTCCAGTTCGGCAACGTCGGCAGGAACGGAAAGGCTGAGGAGCAGTTCTGCCACACGCTGGCGGGCCCCCTCGGCTTGAGCGCTCTGATCGCCTTCAGCCAACTCCTCGCGCAAGAGGAGCGCCTCGAGCTGCCCAGCCATCTGATCCAAAGCTTCCCCATCAGGAATTTTGTCGGCCAGCCGCTCCACCATGGCAACCATGTTGGATTGGCGGAGTTCTAAATCGTGTAGACGCTCCACCCAATCGAGCTCAGACACGGCCACGGGAGAGGATGGAGTTCGTCCGGTCCCAGGGGATTTAGTCCCGACCACACCCTGCAACTGCCGAACGCTGGTTTTCAGGTCTTGGATCACCTCATCGCGCGCGTCGAGCTGAGCGCGCAAGGCTGCGATGTCCCGCTGAGCCGCGGCTGAAGCCTGGTGAGCTCGCTGCCGCACGTCCCAAACAGCATACGCGCAGAAAAGGATGACCACCCCGGTGAGAAGGAATCGCTGGGGTCCGCTGGCTGGGTTGGAGGGACCGTTCATGTGTCCCGGCACTCTACGCCGGGAATGCGGGCTGTAAAGGGGGATCGGCCCCAGGGGATTTTCGAGGCAGGGCTGCCGTCCTCAAAATCCTCCTAGGCTTTTGTCCCCGGTTACAGCAGAGTAGCCAGTGACACGCCCCCTCCATGAAGAGTGTCGAAGAGCGACAGCCGGTTGTTCTACTCACTGGCGCCAGCGCCGGGCTAGGCCTCGCCTTGTCCAAATTCCTCGTCCAAACTCCTTATCGGCTCATCCTCACCGCCCGCGAATCCTCTCTGCATCGCTTTGCCGCCGCTGGGATTCGAGAAAACGAACGGGTAAGGATCTATCCATTGGATGTCACTCTCATCGCCCAACGCGAAGCGGTCGTGGAGTTTGCCCAACAGCTCTGGGGCGGCGTCGACATCCTGATCAACAACGCCGGCATCGCCTATCGGGCCGTCAATGAACACGTCACCGATGCGGATCGACTCGACCAACTCAACGTCAACTATCGCGGACCTCTGGGATTGATCCGCCTGGTTCTGCCGGGAATGCGTCAGAGACGAACCGGACGTATCGTCAATATCTCATCGGTCGGAGGCATGGTGGCCATGCCGACGATGGCGCTCTACAGCGCCTCTAAGTTCGCCCTCGAAGGAGCGACGGAAGCTCTGTGGTACGAGGTGCGGCCATTTGGCATCAAAGTGACCCTCGTGCAGCCCGGATTTATCCACTCAGAATCCTTTCGCAACACGCGTTACACCCCCCTGAGCCGCATCGCGATGTCGAATCCAAACGACCCTTACCAGGCACACTACCGTCACATGGCCGGGTTCATCACCCGCTTCATGGAGCGCACGCGAGTGACTCCGGAAGATGTGGCACGGCGGGTGCTAAAGGTGCTTGAGGCGCGCAACCCACCGATTCGCGTCGCCGCCACCCTCGACGCTCACCTCTTCGCTTGGATGCGGCGGTTGTTGCCCCGCTGGCTCTACCACGAAGTGCTCTACCACTGCCTGCCGGGAATTCGCGATTGGGGCCAGGCGGTTCCGCCGCCGCCGGAACCAGCCGAGGCACTCAATTCGAGGTCAGAAACTTCAACAGCTCCACCTGCTCACGGTCGTTGAGTGAATCAAGCAGGCCTTCGGGCATGAGGGATAGCTCACTCGTGGTTCGACGGGAAATGTCCCCGGTCGGGACCACCACTTCCTGAGCTGAAGTCCGCAACGTGAGCGAGTCGGGACTGCTGTTGACGATCATCCCGGTGAGAACATCTCCTTGCTTCGTCTCGACGACTGTTGCCTGAAAATCGGTCCCAATGACCGCGTTGGGATCAATGATGTTCTCTAGAAAATAGCGAACCCCGTGGCGCCCTGCCCCGGTTAGCTCCGGGCCGACGCGAACCCCTTCTTGTCCCAGGCGGTGGCAGGCCGCACAGAGCTTCTGGAAATGCTCTCGCCCGGCCCGCGTATCATAAGCCCAAAGCGGCGCTTCGTTGAAAAACTTTTCCAGCTGGACGATCTTGGATTCTTTTTCCGCACTGGTTTGTCCGAACTTCCCCCACGATGCAGCCACCCGGCGCTCGATCTCGGCATCGCGCAAGCTAACCAGGGAACGAACATGAAAGGCCGTCAGCAACTCGCGCTTGATCCGCCCGGCCGCCACAGCGTCAAGCAAGGCCGATCCAAAGGACACCCGCCGAGTGAGCGTGCCCAAGGCCGCCGCCTGATCCACGGAATTGAAGGAAGGAATGCGCTGGATCAACGCCGGCGCTATCGAGGTGTCGGCAAACCGTCCCAGGACCGCGAGCACCCGCGAGCGATAGGAGGGGTCGTCCAAAAGTTGAAGGAACACAGGCACCGCCTGGGCGTCCAAGGCCTGGCTGAGCACATTGAACGCGTGCGCTCGGCTCTCGGCATCCGATGCCGGATTCGAGAGGGTGTCGCGCAGCCGGGGAAACGCGGTGGCATCGCCGAGCAAGGCGGCTATGGCTTCGGCTTGGCGACGAATGGAGACCTGGGTATGCGCGTACAGCGCCGGAGCGACCGCTTTCCATTCCGGGGGCATGCTGACTCGTCCCCGTGCCGAGAGGGCCAGTTTCAGCCCAGCGAGCCTTTTGCCCAACTCGCTCTCCGGAATCCCGCCCAGGCTCGCCAACGACAGCGGCAGCCCCTCGGCTCCCGACCGAGCAGCATACCAATAGATCCAATCGGCGATCCCCGGTAAGGCAGCCTTCTGGGCGAACTGGATGGCCCGTCGGACATCTTGAGCCATGAGGGGAGCCATGCCATGCCAAACCAAAGCGGGAAGGTTGCGATCACTCCGATCCTCCCCCCGGAGCGCCAACTGTTCCAGAACCTCCCAGGCCAGGTCGGCCGAAATTCGCTGCGCCGCTGAAGCCAGCGCGAGTCTCACCGCCGCTGAACCATCCTCGCGCGCAAGACGGAGCCAACTTTGGTTGAAGGACGGCGACAAGGATCGACGGTCCGCCAAAAGCTGGATTGTCCACGCACGGATCATCTCATCGCGATCTTGCAAACAAGCCAAGGCCAGCTCCGCCGAAAAGTCGCCCACGGCATGCAAACTCCACAGCGCCTTCAGGCGGGCTGATTCGGAAAGGGACTTATCTTCCAACCAGCGTCGCAACTCGTTACGCGCCGAGCGCTCTATCGCACGCGCCACCGAGCGCTCATGCAGCAACTGCCGGGCGTGACGCACCTGCCACTCGTTCTTGGAGCGATGAAGCTCCACCAGCTCCAGGTCAGTCTTGGCTTCCAGGTTGACCGCGACCGGACGGAAGGTGGACTCGTACTGCACCCGATAAAGCCGGCCGTTGCTGCGATCCCATCGCTCGGTGTTCGGGTTGTGGCAGTGCTGGATATCATACCAGTCAATGATGTACACAGCTCCATCCGGACCATACTGAAGATCGACCGGAACATACTTGGGATCCGTGCAGAACAGCTGGTCTTGACCCGCGTGAACCGTCTCGTATCCGGAGCCAAGCCGCCGGTTCACCTGATGGTTGATCTGATGCCCTCCCAGATTGTGTGTGAACAGATGGCCGCGGTAGGCGTCGGGCCAGTTGTCGCCCAGGTAAATCATGGTCCCCACATGCGAGTGTCCGCCGTAGATCGCATCGCTGCCGGGAGCGCCAGCTCCCCCCGCACCATGATCGTATCTTGCTGAGGCGAGCAGGTAGTTTCGGAAGTCGGGAAATTGGGCCGGAGGATCCGCGACAATAAATGGGGCGTAGTTGGCATTGGCCTGATTCCAGAACTGACCTCCTTGAATCACATGAGTGGTGCAGCCCCGGCCAAAATAGCTGCGACAGTGAGTCATGAAGATCTGACCGCGCTCATCGAAGTCCAGTCCCCATGGATTGCTACCCCCATGGGCAAAGACTTCGAACTCATGGCGAACCGGATGGTACCGCCACACCCCGGCCCGCAACTCCACCCGCTCGGCATCGGTGGACCCTGGCTTGCCGATCTTGGCAAAGTTGAAGACACCTTGGTTCCCGTAGAGCCAGCCATCCGGCCCCCACAGGAAGCTGTTCAGGCACTCATGGGTGTCCTGGTAGCCAAAGCCATCGAGCAGAACAACCGGAGGTGAGTCGGGAACATCATCCTGATTGCGGTCCGGAATGAACAACAACTCAGGTGCGGCGCCCACCCAAACTCCGCCAAATCCAAGTTCGAACCCGGACACCAGGTTCAAGCCCTCAGCGAACACTTTCTGAGTCGCGAAACGCCCGGAGCCATCCCTGTCTTCCAGGATAAGGATTCGATCCTTGCCTTTGCCCGCTGGCTGCTTTTGCGGATAGGTGTAAGCCTCGGCGATCCAGATCCGGCCTCGATGGTCGAAAGCGAAGGCGATGGGTTGATGCAGATGGGGTTCAGCGACCAGCAACTCGGCTCGGAAACCTTCCGGCAAGTACATCTGCGCCACGGTCTGCTCCGCGGGGGTGCGCGGAGGAACAGGCATCGGGTTCGGCTTCAAACTCCGCAACACCGGGCTGGTTTCCAGGCGTTTGACTTCCGGGAGGGCTGGCTCCGCCAGCGCGCTTCCGGCGATCCCTATACAACCGAGCCAGCCGATGCATCTTCGAGCCCATCTCATGCTATGAAGGTCCATATCAGGCTTCCCAGGATGCTGAGTCCGGTTCCAGATGCAAGCCGGAGCTAGCGGACCGCCGGCCTTAGGATGTCGTTAAGCAGGATCTCCGCCTGTTTCAATGCATTTGAACGTCGCAGGTTCCGATGCCTCCACGATAAAAGTTAAACTGCACGTTGGGATGTTGAGCCAGTAGCGACATAGGAACGGCGGTGTCCACGATGCCTTTGGCGATCATGAGGGTCGTGAGGCGCTGACCGAACGGGTTGTCATGATTTCCGGCATGCCAGATGGACACCTTATCGGCTTTCCAGGTCTCCACCGGCCCCACACTGATGGCCTGGGTCGGAATCATCGAGATATTCCCACCTCCTGAGGTGCGGGCATTCTGAGCGACCGTCAGGGGATGCAGGTCAACCATCCGCGTGGCCAGCTTGCGGTAGTCGGCCGCCGATGGGGGTGCGCTCTTGTACTTACCCACCCGGCGCGCCGGATCGTTGAAGGCCCAATGCTTCACATCCCCCTGCCCACCCTGCATCACGCAACAGCGAACTCCGGCATCCCAAGTCTTGCGGAAGGCGGCAGTGTCCGCCTTGGGAAAATGCAGCTGACGGTCCGGCATCACGAGTGACCGATCGATTCGGCTAAAGCACAAGTCGCGATCCGCCTTCTCGAAGGACAGAGGATGACTCACGGAAACCTCCCGACCATCAACCGCCCATTCGTCCATGCCCCAGAAGTGCGCCGAGTGGAGCTTTAAACCGATGGCGTTGACGATGCGCGCCACCAAAGGAAGCTGCTCGGTAGGACCAATGGGGCCGCAAACGCCCGTCGGGTTGTCGGGGGTGGACTGCTTCCAGGCGCTGATATACTCCAGCGCCTCGGCGAGATAAAAATCCTCCAAGGTATCATAGAACACGACCCGGAACCCGGGTCGCGACAATTTCAACATCTGCCGGGGCGTCAGCGCGGCGGCATCGCGAATCAGGTCATGGTCCAGGGTGGTGTAGTCCCACCAATCGGGGGCAATGGAGCTCAGTTTGCGCATAAGGTTAAAGGGAGAAGATAGGAGGACCGGAGTGGATGGAGTGATCGACGCGGATGACCGTCGGCCTACTCCGACTCACACGCCCACCTCCTGCCGTTTGGAGTAAGCCGGGTTGAGGGCATAACGTTTTTTGAGGAGCTTGCGGAGCGGATCGGCACCCTCGGAACAAAAGCCGGCCGCCAAATGCCGCCGCCAGCCTTCAGCATAGCGATAACAACGCGATCGCCGACCCAGCTCGCGGGAAAACTCCTCGATGGTGGCCAGATACGAATCCATTCCTTGAGACACATCCAACCATTCCTTTTGGCTGCGATGGGCCGCGGCTGCCTCACGCTTTTGTGGCAGGACCGACTCGATATCAACGTAGGACTCCGGGATGACGCGGTTGCCTAAGGGATCGCGGAGCATGTGAGGCAGCGCGTGATAGATGGTCACCTCGCCACTGACATGGGGACGTCGGGGGGACGTCATAAAGTTCGGAATGCCCCGTGCGAATGCCGCGCTGACCGCCAAGCGGCAGGTGTTCGTGTGATCTTCCATGTAATCCACTGGAGAGTGGGTCAGGAGGATGTCCGGCCGCACCTCCCGCACCACGGCGGCCATGCGCCGGAGGGTGCGCTGATCATAAAAGATCTCCAGATCATCCGCCAGACTCGGATGCCATTCCGCGCCCAGCAACCGGGCGGCTTCCCGCGACTCAGCCCGGCGAATCGCCCTGGTGCGGGCGGCGGAATGAACGCTGCTCCCGC
This sequence comes from Verrucomicrobiales bacterium, assembly GCA_016793885.1. NCBI lineage: Bacteria > Pseudomonadati > Verrucomicrobiota > Verrucomicrobiia > Verrucomicrobiales > Verrucomicrobiales bacterium. Next base: position 1,394 of record JAEUHE010000108.1, on the reverse strand, counting down.
AGTTGCCGCTGGAAACAGTCATGTAGTGCAGATCACAACCGGCCGCCTTCAGCAGGACCAGTGTGCCGCCCATCATGAACTCAATGTCGTCCGGATGCGCGGCGACCGCGAAAACCGTGAGGCCCATCAGAGCTTAATGTCGCGAAGTTTGACCGGCTTGCCGCCCGCCGCAGCGGATTTGTCGGCGGCGAAAATAACCCGATGCGACTGCAGCGCATCCTTAAAGCTGGTGAGCGGCATGTCTTTACCTTCGGCCAGCGACTTGAAGAAGGCTTCGAACTGGGTCTGGTAGGGATGATCCGCCACGTCGCCTGAATCGATTGGATGGATGCTCAGCTGGCTCCAGTTTTTCTTGTTCAGCGAGGCGATCTTGTTGGTGTGGATCTTTCCATCCAGCAGACTGCCCTCGCTGCCCACCAAGTGGACGTGGAAGTAGTAAGGCTGGAAACAATCGATCACGGAGGCGCACTTACCCACCCGCCCGTCGTTAAACTGAATCAACGAGGTCGTCGTCGTGGGATACTCGTACGCCTTGAAATATTTGTGCGACGAGGAGGTGTTCAGGCTCGTGACGCTCTCCACCTCGCCACCCATGCACAGCAACAAGGCGTCCAGGGCATGACATCCCGCGGAAAGAAGACTGCTGCCGCCCCCGCGCTTCTTCACGTTCCAGCGATACTGACCATACCAGGGTCCGACCCCGTGATAATAATCCACCTCGCCATAGTGCACGCGCCCCAGCATGCCGTTGTCGATCACCGATTTGATGGTGAGGAATTGGCCGGAGTAACGAACTTCAAAACAGACGCAGGTCTTGATCTTGTTCTTGCGGATCGCGGCATCGATGGCCAGGCAATCCTTCCAGGCGAGCGCGATGGGCTTTTCCAGGATGAAGTGCTTGCCAGCCGCCGCGGCGGCCAGCGCGTATTTGGTGTGTTCCCACGGATAGCCGGTGATATCGACCACATCCAGATCCGACTGCGCTAGGAAGTCCTTGAGCCGGGTGAACGACTTGACGGGATAGCCGTATTTGGCGGTCAGCTCTTTGTCGTCCAAGGGACGTGAAGAAAGAACGGAAGTCACACGGCCTAAGCCGGTGTTGTTGATCGCTGCGATATGCGCGGTCGCTGCCCATCCGTAGCCGATGATTCCTACGTTGTAAGGTTTCATGTCAATATTGGGGGGGACGCTAGCGGGAAAGCCAGCGGATGGCTAGATCTATAGAAAGCGACCGATCGGACAGATCAAAGAGGTCAGATCCGAATGGCGGTTAGTTAAGTCCTAAGCGTTTTTTGGAGAGACGTTTGCGACGAGGAGGATTGGGGAGGTTTGAGAGCATGTATTCGGCGGTTATTTGCTGCATTTGGAGGAGCGTTTCCCAGACCTTCCGTTGG
>JAEUHE010000107.1 GCA_016793885.1 Verrucomicrobiales bacterium | reverse complement strand
CATGCGGTTGCGCAGCAGGTTTTTGCGAAAACCGAGGCGTGAGGAGCGAGCGTATTGAGCGAAATACGTAAGCGACGAACAACGAAGGATTTCGCAAAAAAATCAAGCAAACGCGTGCTGAACGACTGCATGGATTGGGCTAAAGGCGGAACTCCGTACAGAAGACCAAGCCTCACTCGGAAAAAGCACACCTCTCCGCATCCCGCGACGACTTTTCGGATTGCTCCTCGGTCCGCTTCTTTTCAGGCTGTGGCTTATGGCAGCAATTGAAGTGGATGTGGCGATTATCGGCGGCGGCAGCGGAGGTTACGCGGCGGCTCGGACGGCGGTGAGCCGAGGTCTCACCACCGCAGTGGTAGACGGTGCCGCTCAGCTTGGCGGGCTCTGCATTCTTCGGGGCTGCATGCCCACCAAAGCGCTGCTTCATGCCGCGGAGGTCTATCACCAAATGCAGCGTAGCCAGGTATGGGGACTGCGCGCGGGGGAGGTAGGCTACGATTTTGCGCGGGTAATGGAGCGGAAAAATCGCCTGATCGGCGACTTCGCTGCCTATCGCCAACAACAATTGACGGAGGGGAAGTTCCGGCTGCTGCGGGCGCCCGCTCGTTTTCTGGACCCGCACACGCTGGACTTGGGACCGGCGGGCACCCTGCGCGCTCGAGCGTTTGTGATAGCCACCGGCTCTGTTCAGGCTCCGGCTCCCTTGCCGGCACTGGACCAGGCCGATTGCCTTAACAGCGATGCGGCACTCGAGCTTAAGCAGTTACCCAAGTCGATGGTGGTGTTAGGGGGGGGAGCGGTCGCCATCGAGTTTGCCCAGTTCTTTGGTCGATTCGGAGTGCAAGTGAGCGTGGTCCAGCGTTCCAGTCGCTTGCTCAAGGATTTTGACCCCGATGCGGGAGCCGTGGTCGAGTCGGTTTTCCGTAAGGAAGGCATCCAGGTTTATACCGGAACTCGGCTGTTGGACGCTGGTCAGGACGGGCAGGGGAAGTATGTGGAGTTTGAGCACGAGGGCCAGCGTCGTCGGATTCAAGCCGAGGAGATCTTCAACGGTCTGGGGCGTGCGCCCAACACGGCTCACCTCAACCTGGAAGCCGCCGGTGTGAAACTGGAACGCGGGCGCATCGTGACCAACGACACCATGCAGACCTCGGCTCCGCACATCTTTGCGGCCGGCGATTGCACCGGGCCCTACGAGCTGGTGCATCTCGCGGTGACCCAGGGAGAGGTGGCCGGAGCCAACCTGCTGGCCCCGGCACCGACGAAACGAATGGACTATCGGCTCCTGACATTCGTGGTGTTTTCAGATCCGCAGGTGGCGACCGTCGGGTTGACAGAGGAGGAGGCCCGCCGAAGTGGTATCGCCTATCTGGCGGCGAGCTATCCGTTCAATGATCACGGAAAGTCCTTGATCATGGAGGCGTTGGACGGGCACGTGAAATTGCTGGCGGATCCCAAGACCGGTGAAATCCTGGGCGGTGCCTGTGTCGGTCCGGGCGGCGGTGATTTGATCCACGAGATTGTGGTGGCCATGGCGGCCCGAATGACAGTGCAGCAGCTGGCAGCCGTGCCGCACTACCATCCGACACTCGCAGAGATCTGGACCTATCCGTCGGAAGACCTCGCCAGCCAAATCAGCGGCTAACGACTCGTAAAAAGGCGGCCCGTTCCGAGGTGGGAATTCGCGTGGTCCGTTCGCATCCCACGGGGGCGCCGAGGTCTGTCCAAGGTCCGTCGATCGAGCTGCGCTGTTGGAGCTGGTATTCCGACGCATTGCCGGTCCAGCCCAGCACCAAGGATCCCTCGTTGAGCTCGAGTTTGGTGATGCGGATCTCGGGGCTGGAGATGGAGTAGGTGAGAGTTAAGGTGGGCACCTGATCCGGCGTGGATTCCTTGGAGCCCAGTCTTCGGGCGGTAGCCCCGGCCTCCTCGCGGTTGCTCACCAGAACCCAACCGAAGTTGGAGTCGGGGCGGCAGATCCAGGACTGCACGTCCGCCACCAGGGCAGCGGTGCTCTCGATGGTGTAGTCTCCGGGGAGATCCATCTCGATGTCACTGCTGACAGCGGAGGCAAACTCGACATCATCCAGCGCGCCGCCGGGCCCACTCCAGGGTTCGCTTCCGACGCTGCGCATGGTCCAGGTGGGTTCCCCATCGGTTCCCCGGCCTCCGGTATTGCCCCCGCCTTTGGAACCCTCGATCCAATCGACCAGCACCCGGTGCAGTCCAAAACGGGAAGCGGGAGAGACGGTACCGGGAGGCGCTTTGAGCACGGTCAGTTTCAGAGTGGCGCTTTCGATCACTGCTCCATCGGGAAGCGCCCCGGAAACGTCGAAGCGGATGAGAGCCCGCGTCTTTTTGCCATTGGCGACGGACCCGGATACCAGGTTCACCATGGCGCCGGTGTTGTTGTCGGGAACAGTCTCCATCAACGAAGTGTCCCGGGAAGGGGTCAGCTGGAGGGTGGCTCCCTCGGAGATGAAAGCGACGCTGGCCAGGAGGGCTGTCACCAGGGGAACTCGGCGGAAGAGCGGGGTTGTTTTCATGGGTGTGGGGTTCTGATTGGGTGTCTGGACGTGCTCTGAGCTTTTTCTCTCTGCGCCCGCGACACGCACTGCCGGGCCGCGAGACTATCCGCCTGGGTTTTCGTGTCCCAGCGGATTTCCTCTCTACTTAAACTCTTCCTGGGCCGCGCGAGCTAGCCAAAAATTGCGGCGCCTGGGGCAGTCATGGGCTCAACGAGATTAAAACGATCAGCTCTGCCAGGCGCACATGGGCCCTCCGCCAGAGCCCATCCCCCAGAACCACCGTAGGTTTAAGGAAATCGGTTGCGCCTTTCGGCAGAATTGCCTTACGTTCGCAACACTTTGCGCATGAAAGTGTTTATCGACGGCAAATTCTACGACGAGAAGAACGCCAAGATCTCGGTGTTCGATCATGGCCTGCTCTATGGAGACGGGATTTTTGAGGGCATTCGGGCCTACAATGGGCGGGTGTTCAAACTGAAGGAACACATCGACCGCCTCTTTTGTTCCGCCAAGGCGATTCTCCTGGAGATCCCGATGTCTCATCAAGCGATGATGAAGGCTGTCGTGGATACCTGTCGACGCAACAAGCTCCGCGAGGGTTATATCCGGTTGGTGGTGACCCGGGGCGTCGGCACCCTGGGGTTGAATCCCAATCGATGCGAGCGTCCCTCCGTCATTGTCATCGCCGGTAAAATCAAGCTTTACCCCCAAGAGATGTATGACGACGGCATGGCGATCGTGACGGTGGCCACCACCCGCAATCTGCACAATGCGGTGAATCCGGCCATCAAGTCGCTGAACTACCTTAACAACATCCTGGCGAAGATTGAGGCGAACAACGCGGGTGTGGAGGAAGCGATCATGCTTAACTCCGAGGGCTATGTGGCGGAGTGCACGGGCGACAATATCTTCATCATCAAGGGCCGTCAGTTGTTGACTCCCCCGTTGTCTGCGGGCGCGCTTTATGGCATCACGCGAAATGTCGTGATGGACTTGGCGCGGCAGAGCGGATTGGAAGTGGGTGAACCGAATTTGACCCGGTACGATGTCTACAACGCCGACGAGTGCTTTCTGACCGGGACGGCTGCCGAGGTCATTCCCGTTGTAAAGGTGGACGGTCGCGTGATCGGGAAGGGCCAGCCGGGGCCTCTGACGCGGCAGCTGCTTCAACGTTTTCACGAACTTGCCAACCGGACTGGCGAGCCCTTGGCATGACTTGCCCGGGCGGCGTTTACGGGTCGCAGCGCCGACCCGAACCTCCGTCCGAAGCTGGGCTGGTGGAAATCACAGGATGGGTTATCTTATGATCGTGAGTGCCGTTGAAATTCCCCACAAACAGGGTCTTGACTCCTCCCGGCGCAGAGCCGATATACGGGTAGCTTTATGATCTGCTGCTATTGCAAAGAAAAGCAAGCGACGGTGCATCTCACTCAGATCACCGGGGACAAGATGCAGAAGGTTGATCTGTGCGAGGAATGCGCCAAGAAGAAGGGTGTCAACGACCCTACTGGCTTCTCGCTGGCCGACCTCCTCTGTGGCCTGGGCGCTTCCACGGAGATGGAGCAGGCGAGTGGCGAGGTGCGCTGCCCGCAGTGCGGCTTCACCCAGGCGGACTTCAAGAAGGCCGGGCGTCTCGGCTGTGCGGAGTGTTATCGTACCTTCGCTGAGGGCTTGGAGAGCCTGCTGGAGACCATGCACAAGGGCACTAAGCATGTCGGGAAGGTTCCCTACAGCCTGCAGCAATCCCGGGAGTTAGGCGAGAAGCTGAAGCAGCTGCAGAAGAAGCTAGATAAGGCGATCTCCGAGGAGAATTTCGAGTTGGCGGCGCAGGTCAGGGACGACATCAAGTCGACCCGCGAGAAGTTGTCTGAATTGTCCACGGTTTGATGGGCACGCTCCATGCCATGAATCTCCACGAATTTCTAATCGCTCCCGATCAAGCCGCCCGTCAGCACGGGCCGCACAGCCGGATCGTCATGTCCAGCCGTGTCCGGCTGGCTCGCAATTTGAAGGCCTTTGCCTTTCCAGGCTGGGCGAAGAAGGCTGAGCGAGTGCGCGCCTTAGAGACCATTCGTCCCGCGGTGGAAGGTCTGCCACAAATGGCGGACGTTTTCGCCCAGTCCATGGACAACCTTTCCCAGATGGACAAGCAGATCCTGGTGGAACGCCATCTGATCAGCCGCGAACATGCGGCCAAGAGCGCCGGCAGCGGAGTGGTGTTGAATCGGGAGGAAACCCTCTGCGTGATGATCAACGAGGAGGACCACCTGCGCATGCAGGCCCTGCGGCCCGGCCTCCAGCTGAAGCAGGCCTGGATGGCGATTGATCAGGTCGACTCCAAGCTGGAGCGTAAGTTGGAGTATGCCTTCAGCCCGCAGCTGGGGTATCTGACTGCCTGTCCCACGAATTTGGGAACTGGCATTCGGGTGAGCGCCATGTTGCATCTTCCGGGCTTGGTTCTGGCCGAGCAGATCAACCAAATTATCCAGGCGGTCAACAAGCTGGGGTTGGCGGTGCGTGGCCTCTACGGCGAGGGCACGGAGGCCTTGGGCAATGTGTTCCAAGTTTCTAACCAACGAACGCTCGGGGAGACCGAGGCGGAGATCGTGGAGCGTCTCAACAAGGTTTTGGCTCAGATTATCGAGCACGAGGAAAACGCCCGGGCCGGTTTGCTCGAGAAAAAGCCCAAGGTCGTGTTCAACCATATCGGCCGGGCCTACGGCATCCTGGCCAACGCGCACAGCATCTCGTCCAAGGAGACGATGAATTTGCTCTCCCTGATGCGTCTCGGAGTGGATCTGAACATGTTCCCGGACCTGGATCGCGCGCTGGTGGATGAGCTGTTCGTCATCACTCAGCCGGCGCATCTCCAGAAGCAATTTTCCGAGAAGCTGGGGGCCGATGAACGCGATTTGCTGCGGTCGGACATGCTTCGCGACCGGTTGCGAAATGTGCGGAGGCCGGTGCCCAGTCCATTGGTGCCGGCGACCCCTCCCGTAGCTGAGAAGCCCCCGGGCGGGGAGTAGCTGTCGCTGCCGTTCAGCGCCTCCACCGGCACCGGTTGGCTGTGCCTCCCTAGGACGGAGGCGCGGTGGTCGCGTTGGATCCCGGGCTGGAACTCGGAAGACAGCAAAAACAGCACGGACCTAAATTCGTGCTAAACATTCGGACGGAATTCACGATTAGATCTGCATAAGTGGGGTTCCTGAGGCCGGGTCTGCGGACGGAAGCCAAGCCGCAGTCACAGTGTCAGAGTGACTTCACTGGACAAAAAACTCTGCGGATGCATTTATTCCCTTACGTATGAGCGATGACGCCATGAACAACTTCACTCCTCGCGCCCAGCAGGTGCTCGCCTTGGCGCGCAAGGAGGCGGACCGATTCAACCACAACTTTGTAGGGACTGAGCATCTTCTTCTGGGCCTGATCAAGCTGGGCCAGGGCGTTGCGGTGAACGTTCTGCAGAAGCTAGGCTTGGATCTCGAGACGGTTCGGATGGAGGTTGAGAAGCAAGTGGGCACCGGCACCGATCAGAAGATGATCGGAAATATCCCGTACACCCCGCGGGTCAAGAAGGTCCTGGCCCTTGCGGCCAAGGAAGCCAAGCAGCTGAACCATACCTACGTCGGAACCGAACATATCTTGCTCGGCCTCCTGCGCGAGGGCGATGGTGTTGCGGCCCGAGTGCTCAAGAATCTGGATGTGGATATCGAGCAGACACGCCAGGAAATCCTCAAGGAGCTGGACCCCAATTTTGCTGCCCAGGAAGAGGCTCCCGGCGGAGCTGATCCTGCCCCCGAGAAAGGTGGCACCGAGAAGAAGAGCGACGTGAAGACGCCCGCTTTGAAGGCGTTCGGCCGTGACCTTACGGAGATTGCGCGCAAGGCCGAGATGGATCCGGTCATCGGGCGCAAGAACGAGATTGAGCGCGTCATTCAGATCCTGTGCCGACGCACCAAGAACAACCCGGTCCTCCTTGGTGAGGCTGGGGTTGGCAAGACTGCCATTGTGGAAGGTTTGGCGCAGGAGATCGCCAAAGGGAACGTGCCTGAGATCCTGCGCGAGAAGCGCGTTGTGACCCTGGATTTGGCGCTCATGGTGGCGGGGACGAAATATCGCGGACAATTCGAGGAGCGAATCAAGGCCGTGATGGATGAGATCCGACGCGCCAAGAACATCATTCTCTTCATCGATGAGCTTCATACCATCGTTGGGGCTGGATCCGCCGAAGGCACCATGGATGCCTCGAACATCATCAAGCCGGCGCTGAGCCGCGGAGAGATGCAGTGCATCGGTGCGACTACCCTCAACGAGTATCGCAAATACATCGAGAAGGATGCCGCTCTGGAACGTCGTTTCCAAAGTGTCAAGGTGGAGGCTCCGTCGATCGAGGAAGCCGTGCAGATCCTTAAAGGTCTGCGGCCGAAGTACGAGGAGCATCACAAGGCGGAGATCACGGATGCCGCCGTTGAGGCAGCCGTGAGCTATTCCGATCGCTACATCACCGACCGTTATCTGCCGGACAAAGCCATTGATTTGATGGACGAAGCGGGCTCACGGGCGCGGATTGGCGCCATGACGCGGCCTCCGGAGCTTAAAGACATCGAAGGCGAGATCGAAGAGATCAAGGTTCGCAAGGAAAAGGCGATCAAGGATCAAGACTTCGAAGCTGCCGCCTCCATGCGGGATAAGGAAAAGCAGGCGAAGGAGAAACAGGAGTCTGTTCTTGCCGCCTGGAGAGCCAGCCGCGAGGAGAAGCGGGTCAAGGTCGACGAGGAGGATATCCTCCAAGTTGTTTCCAAATGGACGGGTGTTCCCCTGAAGCGGATGGAGCAGGGCGAGGCCCAGCGTCTCCTGGATATGGAGAAGGAGATGGAGCGGGTGGTGATAGGTCAACGCGAGGGCGTGTCCGCCATCTGCCGCGCGTTGCGACGCTCCCGGGCCGACTTGAAGGACCCGCGGCGTCCGATCGGTACCTTCGCCTTGCTGGGACCGACGGGTGTCGGCAAGACCCTGCTGGCCAAATCGTTGGCGGAGTCGATGTTTGGCGATAGCAAAGCTTTGATCCAGCTGGACATGTCGGAGTACATGGAGCGGCACAACGCATCGCGCATGGTGGGCTCACCGCCGGGATATGTCGGCTACGAAGAAGGTGGCCAGCTCACGGAGCAAGTGCGGCGACGGCCGTATTCGGTGGTGCTTTTCGACGAAATCGAGAAGGCGCATCCGGATGTCATGAACATGCTGCTGCAGATCCTGGAAGAAGGCAAACTCACCGACAATATCGGTCGAGTCGTCAACTTCCGGAACACCGTCATCCTGCTCACTTCCAATGTGGGTGCGGAGACCATTAAGAAGAGCAGCATGGGTTTTGCTCCGACGAGCGACGAAGCGAATTACGAGAAGATGCGGGAGAAGATTCTGGACGAGGCCAAGAAGGCGTTTCGCCCGGAGTTCCTGAACCGTCTCGACGACGTCATTGTCTTCCGCCAGCTGACCAAGCCGGATCTTATCCAGATCTTGGATCTGGAAGTGGTGAAGGTGGTGGACCGGTTGAAAGCGAAGAACTTGAAGCTCGTTCTGGATGAGAAAGCCAAAGACTTCCTGGTCGAGAAGGGATTTGATCCCACCTATGGTGCCCGTCCGATGCGGCGCGCGGTAGAGCGTTACCTGGAAGACCCCATGGCCGAGGAGATCCTGAAAGGGACGATCCAGGGTGCTGAACCGATCAGGGTCACCGTGGAGAATGACAAGCTGAAGTTTGAACAGAGCGCCCCGGCTTCGGGAGCCCTCTCCAGCTGATTAGAGCTCCGACACCGAGTTAGTTTTCAAAAGAGGCGGCTTCGGCCGCCTCTTTTTTTGGCCCTGGGGCCGGGGAGGCCTGCCGGCTGCCCGTCGGACTCGTCCGCGACGGATGTAACGGGCTGGTATTGAAGAATTAATTCGGGGGGGGCGATCAGCGCATGCATCCATTCAGCCTTTTGTAACGTAAAGAGTGTCGATGGAGCGGTTCGACGGCGTGGAACCGTCTCTCAGGCATCATTGGCCCACGGAGGGCAGTAACTTGAATGCGAGACCACTTGTGAGATGGAATGCGGTCTGCTACACAACCGGGGCGATGATGTTTCCGAGAGGACTGGAAAGCCTCCCGGGGACGGTATCACCCGTCGCCACTTGAAATCAGATCTGGATTCGAATCGATCGGATGAGGATGTGGAGCTGCTGCGCCGAGTCGCTTTAGGGGACAAGGTTGCTTTCGCAGAGCTCTACGACCGTCTGTCTGGCGTCCTGTATTCAACGGTGATGCGAATTTTGAATGACAGCCGGGAATCCGAAGATGTGCTTCAGGAGGTTTTCCTCCAGATTTGGGACAAAGCTGGGACCTATGACAGCCAGTTAGGACGGCCTTTCAATTGGGCGCTGACGCTGACTCGCAATCGAGCCATTGACCGCCTGCGAAGCATGAGGCGTCGGTATGAGTTCGTCGCGGAGACAACTGAAACCGCGCTGTCGGCTCCCACCTATGCTCCGGATGCCGGACGTGAGGTTTACCAGCGCGAACGATCCTTGCTCGTCCGCAAAGCCCTCGAGGAGCTACCACTGGAGCAGCGTCAAGCCATCGAGATGGCCTTCCTGGGTGGCCAGACACAGAATGAAATATCCGAGCAGCTGGGTCAGCCGCTGGGAACCATTAAAGCCCGCATTCGGCGAGGAATGCTCAAGTTGAGGGAGACGCTTGGAGATTGGTTATGATTGACGAGCACCTCAAGGAACAAGCCAGTTTATATGTGGCGGGGGCACTGCCGGCCGTTGAGGCGGCTCAGTTCGAACAGGTGTTGAGATCCAATCTGGAGGTGCAGTTGCTCGTGAAGCAGCTGCGGCTTTCCGTGGATGCACTGGCGGCGGCGTTGCCCCGTCGCACTCCCCCGCCGACCTTGCGCGCCCGCCTGCTTCGGGAAGTCGAGAATCGGGCCGCCGCGGTTGTGCCTGTCGCTCCGTCATCGGGAGTTTCCTCTCTCTGGGTTCAGATGCTTCCCTGGGCGATGGCGGCTTGCTTTCTGTTTTACTGCGTGGTTTTGGCTTCGAAGAATCAGGCTCAGCGCGATCGTGTTCATCAGCTGGAAGTCGACTTGGCGGATAAGCTGAGCCGGTTGGAGCAATCGGAAAAACGGATCGAGGAGCAACGGACCGAGGCGCGCCAGCAGCGCAACGAGTTCACTCAAAAGATCCTGCAGCAGGCGGCGGATCAGTTAAAGCACCAGGCGGCCACCGAGACCCGCTATTTGGAGAGAGTGAAGCAGATCCAGCGGGAAAAGACGGAGGCGGCCGCCGCGGCGACCGGGCCTGGACGGTCAAACAGCGGCACGGTGATTGGCAACGACCCTCAAGATCCGACTCGGACGGGAGGCCTGGACACTCCGCCCGGAACTCCGGACGTTCTGCCAGGAACTGGGCTTTCTACCCTTCCCTCCACCCAAACCACCTACCTGGCGGTGCTTCGATCTCGACCCGAGTCGGGACTTTCAGCCGTTGGGGCAGTGTCCTGGGATGCACGCGATCAAAAGGGAACGGTGCTGGTCGAGCAACTCCCCGTGCCGGCCGATCGGGATTACCAATTGTGGCTTTTCACCGACGATGGTCGCGTGGTCAGCGGGGGATTACTCAAATCCGACGCTGAAGGACACGTCACCGCCACTTACCTCTGCAGCCAGCCAGTCAAAGCGGTTACTTCCTTCAAGGTCACACTGGAACGGGCGGGTGGGGTGTCGGCCCCGGGACAGGGGAGCTTGGTGATGGAGTGATGGAAGGCCAGAGCCTTCCAAGGAGGCTCGATGTCCTGCGAAGCATTGGGAATCCTAAAACGGAGAATGGGAACCACGGATCGCGCGGATGACACGGATCCGCAAAGACTTGGAAAGAAGACCCTCATCACCCTGACAGGCAGCGCGAACTCGTGCTCAAGATTGTACCAACGCCCTCTTGATCCGTGTCATCCGCGAAATCAGTGGTTAATCCAATCCCGGTTTTGGGGTAAATGGGGACGATGGTTTGGCGGCCCTCGCGGAGAGCGATTGTGCTTATTGAAGCTTCAGGCCCGAAGGGGTCGCCGGGGTTGCCGCGGGTGTGGGAGTGGACGCGGGCGCAGCCGACGCCGATCCGGCGGTGGCAGCGACATTGCCCTTATAATTCTCCGTCAGCCATTCCGCGAGCGACTTGATTTGGTCGTGGGTCAGCGGGCCCCCATGTTCAGGAGCGAACGCAGGCATGAGCGAGTTCGGTTTGCCTTCCTTGATCCAGTGGGTCCAATACTCCAGATTCGTGGGGTGCTTGAGAGTCTTCAGGTCCGTCACCATCGAAGCGCGGTGTTCGGCTTCATGACAAATTCCGCACGCATTGGCATACAGTTCTTTGCCCATCTTGCCGCGGGTGGGTTCGACGTGGCAGCGGGCGCAGTCGCCCCGGAACACGACCTGACGATCCGCCAAAGCCAACTGCATGTTCTGGGACCGGTTCATCGCTGGGTCCATGTTTGGATCTGCGGGAATGAGAGCAGCGACCAGGAGCGACTTGATCCCGGCGGTCGTGTCCACCGTGACCGTCTTGGTAAGCTTGCCGCGCTTGCCGCGCAGATCGACGGTGACCATGATCGGCCCGTTGCTTCCGGGAGCGATCCGCCAGGGCGTCTCGGGCAGTTTCGCCACGGTGCAGCCGCAGGAGGTCCTCACCGAGTTCACCAGCACCTCTTTATCGCAGACATTGGTGAGCCAAAACGTAAAATGCGCGTTGGTTTCCCCGATCTTGGCCTGATGCTCCTTCGACTCCGAATCCCACGAGAGACTGTTCGGAGGAAGCAACGGCGGGGGCGGAGTGGCGGGCACTGCGCTATAGGTGCGCGGCGGAGTCGGAGCAAGCGGAGGCTTGGGGCCAACCGTAGGACCGGAAGCGGGGAGCCCGAGATAAGGAATCGGGCCGCTACCTAACGAAGGCGCGGGCGCGGCTGGACGTGTCAAAGCCGTGCGATTGGTTCTGACCGAACTCGTGGTCGGCTGTGATCCGGCGGTCAGGAAGGGCAAGGGCGGCACTTCGGGGACCTTGGTGGTTTGACCCTCGGCCAGGTTAATACTCGCAGTCAAGCAGACGGCGAGCACCATTGCTCCTAGGACTCGGGGCGATCTGAAGCAGATACCGATGCGCAACATGGACGAAGTGTAAAGGATTTCCGGGGAAGACGCCAGTGAAAATAGACTGCCGCCGCGAAATGAGACAGTCTGGTAACGACCCCGGTCAGGGGCTCCGCGACGCGATTTTGCAATTCTCATCCCAAGCTTTTAAGGAGGCACATCGCATCTCGGAACTCATCACACCCCTTGCCCCCCTACTAGAAAAGGTTGCCGAACCGAACCTCCTCGCTATCTATGAACCCGGTGACTCGAAACAATACAACGATCGTTTGGTTCCGGACGGATCTTCGTCTCACGGATAACCCGGCAATTTATGCCGCATCCCAGCGAGGCGGTTCAGTTCTTCCCGTGTTTATCTGGGGTCCGGAAGAAGAAGGCGAGTGGCCCCTGGGGGGTGCTTCGAAATGGTGGCTGCATCAGTCCCTGGGTTCGCTCCGTCAATCCCTGGTGAGTTTGGGCACCCCCTTGATCGTGCGACGAGGCTTGGCTTTGGAAGTTCTCCGTCAACTGGTTCGGGAGACGGGCGCGACGGCGGTCGTTTGGAATCGACGGTATGAACCCGCGATCATCGCGCGCGATCGCGGGGTCAAGGAAGGGTTGAGGGCCTTGGGCATCGAAGCGGAAAGCTTTAACGGGTCGCTGCTTCGGGAACCATGGACGGTCAAGACGAAGACCGGAGGGCCGTATCAGGTCTTCACCCCCTTCTGGCGCGCATGTCGGTCGGAACTGGAACCGCCGGCGGCACTACGGCCTCCGGCCTCCCTAGTTCCCGTGGATCGGCCGGTTCAAAGCCTGACGATCACGGACCTGGGACTCGAGCCCAGGATCGATTGGGCCGCAGGTTTTACCCCCGTTTGGTCTCCAGGCGAGCGGGGGGCACAGGCGCTTCTGAACCAGTTCCTAAGTCAACGGGAGGGGGCCTACGCCCACGATCGGGACCGCCCTGACCGGGAGGGGACATCGCGCCTCTCCCCACATTTGCACTTCGGAGAAATCAGCCCGCGACAGATCTGGCTCGCTGCGGCGGCGATCGCAGCGGCGTCGGGGACTTCCTCGACGCAGTGGCAGGAATCGAGGTTTTTGACGGAGGTGGGCTGGCGCGAATTCGCGTTTCACCTGCTGTACCACTTTCCTGACACGCCCCTTGCCCCGTTGCGGCCGGAGTTCTCGCGCTTTCCCTGGCGTCCCGATGCTGCTGCGCTACGCGCGTGGCAGCGGGGCCAAACCGGCTATCCTTTGGTGGATGCCGGCATGCGTCAGCTTTGGAAGACGGGATGGATGCATAATCGCGTCCGCATGGTGGTGGCTTCTTTTCTGGTCAAGCATCTCCTGCTGCCTTGGCAGGAGGGGGCCCGCTGGTTCTGGGATACCTTGGTGGACGCCGATCTGGCGAGCAATACCCTGGGGTGGCAGTGGACGGCTGGCTGCGGCGCGGACGCCGCACCATTCTTCCGCATTTTCAATCCGGTCAGCCAGGGCGAGAAATTCGACCCTGAGGGAACTTACGTGCGGACTTGGGTTCCCGAGCTCGCTCGGCTACCGGCCCACTGGATCCATCAGCCTTGGGCCGCGCCCGCCGCCGAGCTTCGCGACCTGGGCGTGGTCTTGGGCAAGACCTACCCGCGTCCGATGGTGGAACATGCCACCGCCCGGGCTGACGCCTTGGCCGCGTATGCCGCCACCCGGGGCGGGGCCTGACCGGGGCACGGCCAGATACCACTTAAGTCGTATTGTCGGAATGGGGAAGGGTGGGCTAAGGATAGCGCGACGATCGAAATGACGATCGCTTGAGCTAAATCAACTGAGCCGACGGTATGAATCCTTCATTCAATGCTTATCCGAAAGGGCGCTGGATTACTCCCAAGCCCAGCATGCAGCCCGCAGCGGCGTCGGGGCATCACGCTTCCCTCTGCCAGCTGGTTCCGTCCCAGCCCATCGAGCCCGCGGAGGCCTCCTTGAGCGAGCTCTTCTGGAACGAGCCCGGCTTCGCTCTGTCCGAGGAGGCGCGCGCCCGAATTGAGCAGGCGTTGGAGGCAGTTCTGAAACGAGAGGTGGCGGTCTCGGTTGCGCCGTCAGAACCTCTGGTCGCTTGAGACGCTCATCCATGATTCTCTAAGGAGCGCTCCTGTGGCGGGCTGGGATTGAGCTGACTCTTTCCCGGCCTGCAGCTTCTCAGGAGCAAACAATCCACCTCGAAACCTACCAGCGGCGCGTGATGCAGCGCGCCGCTTTTCTTTTTTTACATAGCAAGGGCGGTGATCCGGCCGAAGGCTTCAGCGTCGCGTGAAGGTGCCGATAGCTTGTTCGTGGCATTGGGGACTTAAAGTTCCTCCAATTCCTTGTCGAGCTCGGCCGCACTTTGAACCATCATGCCATCCACCTTCACGCCAACTCACGCTCTCGAGCACCTGCGGGGGCGTTTGGATCACTGCGGTGACGAGTGCGCGGAGTCACTACGCGCGTTGCTCGGCTTGATTTCGCCCTCCCGACCTGATTCGGTCGAGTCCCTGGCCCACATCATTTTCGACGGTGGCATCTGGCCCCTGATGAAGCAGACGGTCAACCTGGTGGCGTACAACCCGCAAGGGACGCTGATTGATAGCCCGGAAAGCGCCGTGGCGAACGTGGGCCTGGACCGGGTCTCCCGGCTGGCTCTCTCGTTGATGGTGGAGCGGTGTTTTCGATTGCAGGTCTCCGCGTTAGCCCAGCGGGACGCGGAGGCGCTGGCGCTGGCGAGCGGGTTGCTGGTTCGCGAACTGGCGCGGCGCCAGGCGCCTTGTGATTCTGAGCTCGGAATGGTCTGCGCCATCCTCCGAAACTACAGCCGCCTGATGCTGGCCGGAATTGTTCGGGAGGACGCTGCCGAAGCGCGATCCTTGGCCGTCGCCTTGGATGACGACGAACGCTACGTGGCGATTTTCGGGCTCGCTCCTCTCGAACTGAGCCAGCACCTCTTCATCGCCGGTCGACTTCCGCGCGTCCTCAGCAGCTGTCTGTCCGAATGCCCTTCCTATCTCATCACCGCGGCCCCATTCACCTATGAGGACGAGATCATTCGGTTGACCGACTTCGCATTCAAAGTAACGGCCCTCAGCTCGGATCCCAAGGCCGATCAGGACAAGCTATCGGTTCAGATCGATCGTGTGCGGGAACTTTTGGATTTACCTCCTTCGCTGCGTGGCTGGGATGTGGAGACGATGTTAGTTACCGTCCTGCAGCAACTGACTGAATGGTGGCCGCCTGGCGGAGAAGCTGAGCGCCATTCCGCAGTCATTGACGGGCTTCGTTCGGTCTGCCACCGGGCCGTGGCTTAGTCGCGTCGCCGAATACGCGATGAGGAACCAAGACCTTGAATAGGGCTCGACGGAAAACGGAACCATAAACTTAGTCGGATCGATCCTCGATCAAGTCTCTCCCTACCGCCGTGACGAGACGCTGCGCGCGGTAGTGGGGGCATGGCTTCCCACGGCAGAGCATCGATGAGTCGGCCGTGGTGGCAACAAGGAGCCGCTTTGAGCGGCTCACCCTCCGCCATAACTCCGGCTCCGCCGGAGGTCATTGATATCCCACCGCTCCCCCAGGTTCTCTTTTTCCTCGATTACCCGTGCGCCCCGATTATGGTGCCGTCCATGCCATTTCTGCACCTGATCGCTTCCGCTGCGCGCTCTCAGAGGTCCTGGGTGTTTATTTTGCTCGGCCTGATGTCGCTGCTGCCGGAAATCGGGGCGGCGCGGGAGATCGAACTCACGCTGCAAACACGGGACCCGGAGACTGGGAAAGTTATTTTGACGCGCGAGCGGGTTGACAGCCGGCGCATCGGGGTCATCGCGGTCGACGTATGGAACTATCATTGGTGCAAGACGGCGACCATGCGCGTGGATGCAATTGTGCCGCGGATCAACCGGGCATTGGAGGCGGCCCGGTCTCTCGGGATGACCGTCATGCTCTGTCCGAGTGACGTGGTTGAGAACTATGCCGGATATGCGCAACGCGAGGCCGTTTTTGCGCTGCCCAAGGTAGTCGTTCCGAATGTCATGAATGTGACCTGTCCTCCGGTTCCGGACGCTGGCGGGTGTGCTTGTGGAAAAGAACGCTGCGCCGGGAATTACGGATGGGATGGCATGCACCCGGCTTTGAAGTTGGGCGGTGCGGATTGGATGCCTGATACGCAGGCGGAGGTGTATGCGATTTGTCAGCAGCAGGGCATCACCCATCTCATCTACGTCGGCTTTCACACCCAGGTCTGCCTGCTAGGCAAGCCCATGGGATTGCGGGCCATGAAGTCGGCCGGGCTTAAATGTGTGCTCGCTCGCGACATGACGGACGCTCACCCAGGCTATGACCCCACCCGAAATTTCACACCTGACTTGAACACCGAGCAGGTCGTGGAACACTTTGAGAAACATCTGGCGGCCACCATTCATTTCGAGCAGGAGTTGCTGGGTCTTGGTCTTTGGGATCGGGGATGGGTGCTCGATCCGGTGCGCGTCACCCCGTGGGGAACCCGGCATCGTCCGCATCTGTTCGAGCAATCTGTCACGGTGACCTTGACCACGCCACTGCAACCCGGTGCGGAGGTCCGTTACACCCTGGATGGAAGCGCGCCAGGGCCTGGCTCCACCCTTTACGAAAAGCCCTTCGTGATTTCTTCCAGCACCGAACTCCGAGCTTCTGCGTTTCGCCAAGGCAAGGCGGTCTGCTCGGAATCGGAGGCCAGCTTTGCTCACCTCGGGCCGTTTCCTCCGGCGCCCGATGTCTTGATCGGGGATCTGCAGCCGATTCGAAGTGTTGGATTTGGCCATACTTATGGGGGAACGGTTCGCTATTCAGGACAGACCAGGCCGCCCCAGAAGGACAGGTCCAACCTAGGACAGGAGCTCCGCATCAACCGCCAAGTCTACACGCGCGGAATGGGCGTGCATGCCCCGTGCGCGCTTACGTACGAATTGAAGCCGGAGTATCGGCGGTTCGTCGGGTTGGCGGGCGGGGACGAGAACTTGGTTCGTGTGAGCAACGGCTCCAACCTGGCGATGCATCAAAGCGTGGTCTTTAAGGTTTTCATCGACGGGAAGGAAGCTGCCGCCAGCCCAGTGATGCGGGTATTGTCATTGGCGTGGCGCTTCGATGTTCCCATCCCGCCTGGATCCAAGATCATTACTCTGGCCGCGATGGACGCCGGGGATGGCAGTCGGGAGGATTTTGCGAACTGGGCTGAGGCCGGATTCTTGATCAAGTGAGCGGGAACGTGTTCTCAGCATTACCTCCAAGAATGGGCGCTAGACAAGTTGCAGGGGATCCTCACGTGTTCGCGTGAGGTCCTGATGCCGAAGCCGAGAACCCTGCGGGTTCAAAGAGATGATCCGGGGCGTGGAGCGCAGCGACACCCCCGGTCTGTCGGCCCCCCAATAAACAGCACCCTGAAAGGCGTGCCACCCGTCGGCCAATGGGCTGACGAAGTGATTAGGTTCCTTGAAGCGGTTGACGCAAGTCTCAGAAGCCAGTGGCATCGCTACGCGATGCTCCGTACTTTTAACAGTTCCGGGGGTGCGAGCACCCCCGGCTAAATTTCTTTGAACCCTGCGGGTTCGGGCCTTGCCGACAAAGTGAGAAAGGCCGTCGTTGCCCAGCTTGTCTAGTCCCCATTTTTGGAGGTAAAGACGGGGACGTGTTCCCGCTCCAATCTTCCTTGTTCCCTGGATGGTAGTATGTAGCTTTTGCCTTTCACTAAACCGATCTTGTGATGGGTTCCGTCAGGGAACCTCGGCGGAGCGCCTGAAAAGCGTTGGAAATTGAATGGGAGCCGCTTAGAAACGTCGGTAACTTATGATTCGAAGCTCTCTCGTTGCTGTGTGCGCTGTCCCCCTCCTGCTCATCGATTCTCTGAGTGGGCGGTGCCGTCGCTGGATCGGGTTTGCCGCTGGGTTGCTGTTGGCCGCCGGTGCGGAGAGCGCCGTGGCTGCCGGCAAGGCTGAGCATGTCGTGGTGGTCGTGTTCGACGGGATGCGGCCTGATTTCATCACGCCTCAGTATGCGCCGAACCTCTATTCTTTGGCTACCAACGGAGTATTCTTTCGCCGCAACCACCCCGTTTTCATCAGCACCACGATTGTCAACGGAACCGCGCTGGCCACGGGCACTCACCCGGGTACGAGCGGTATTTTGGCCAACAATGACTATCGGGAGGAGCTGAACACCCAGTCGGCGGTGGCGTCGGAGGTTCTCGACACGATCCGACGCGGGGACCTGACGGCGCAAGGGAGATATGTGGATGCGGACACGTTGGCCGAGTTGATTCAGGACGCCGGCCATCACACGTTTGTGGCTGGAACAAAGAGCGTGGTTTTGCTGCATGACCGAAAGCCGAGGCGTACCGACACCCCGGCGCACAGCAACTCCGTCATTCTGGGACGTGGCCTGGTGATGCCGAGGGTGACCGGAGACCCGCTCAAGAAAGTCAACGACGACAAGGTTTTTCCGGATACCTTTACCACCCCGAACGTGGCATCGGATGGCTGGACCACCAAAGCCTTAACCAGGGGACTTTGGAAAAAGGGTGTGCCGAAATACTCGCTGCTGTGGCTGAGCGATCCTGATGTGACTCAGCATGCGAAGGGTGTGGGATCCCCGGAATCGTTGTCCGCGATCGATGCAAGCGACAAGAATCTTGGCGAGGTCATCAAAGCGCTCAAAGAAAAGGGAATTTATGAGAAGACCGATATTTTCGTCGTGTCTGACCACGGTTTCTCGGGCATCACCCGTTCGGCCGACATCGTCGTCGCGTTGAAGCGCTTCAACCTCAATGCATCTACGAAACTAGAGAATCCAGAGCCTGGGGATGTCTTGGTCGTGGGGTTGGGCGGGGCGGCGATGATCTATGTCACGGACCGCCAGCCCGATGTGGTTCGGGCGACCGCGCGAGCGTTGCAGGCCTGCGACTTTACCGGGGTCATTTTTTCGCGAACCGAGCTGGAGGGCACGTTTCCGCTCTCGAGCGTTCATTACCCGACGGAAGGCCATGGCCCCGATCTCCTGGTTTCCATGCGGTGGATGTCGGATCAGAACGAGTTCGAGGCGCCGGGCATGCTGATTGCCACCGGCGGAAGTCGTGGGGGCGGGACCCACGGATCTCTCAGCAAATTCGATATGAACAACACGCTGGTGGCCAGCGGTCCCGATCTCAAGCGAGGGATGGTGAGCGAGATCCCCAGCGGAAACATTGATGTCGCCCCCACGATCCTTCACCTGTTGGGAATTCAACCCAAGGTTCGCATGAACGGTCGAGTGTTGCGCGAAGCCCTGGTGGCCGAGGCGGGGCCCGCGCCGGAAGTGAAGGAGCGGAAGATGGAGGCCCGGTATCGATTCGGAGCTTTGGAGTGGAACCAGTACCTGCTCATCCACGAAGTCGAGGGTGCCACCTACTACACCGAGGGGAATGGCAAGATCGCTCCCGTGAAGCCTTGAACCTAAACAGGAGAATGGAAACCGCGGATTTCGCGGATGACATGGATCCGCAAAGACTTGGAAAGAAGACCCTCATCACCCTGAGACGGAGTGCGAACTCGTGCTCAAGGACAACACAAACCCTTCTTAATCCGTGCCATTCCTGAGATCCGTGGTCAATTCATTCCCGGGTTTAGGTTGAAGCTTCCCGCGTTCATCAAGTGTCGCTGCGGTCTGGACCTGCCGGCCGTCCCGCCGCGAATCGTGTGTCCGGGCTGCAATGCTGCCTATATACACGACCAGCGCACCGGGAGATGGTTTCCGTCATTCGCCTGGCCATCGTGGACGCAGGTGACTCCCGTGGTTTGTCTTACTCTCGCAGTGTCGATCTTGGCTCAATGGGGAGCCTGGCCGGCTGCTCTGGTGGCGTTCTTGATGGGGGTGAGCATCGCGCTCTGGGATCGAACCCGACGGCTCAAATTCTATAACCAAGTCACGCCCGGGCTGAGGCCCTGGTGGCTGGGCGTGGATCGGATGTTGGAAGGTTTGGACTTGATGTGGCTCGTTCTGCTGCTTGGCGCTCCGCTTGGATTATTTTTGGGCTGGCTGATCTGGAGAGCGTGGTTCGCTTAGCGGAGGCAGAAGAGGTGTTTGTCACCTCGGACAAGCAGCGTATCACCTGCGGGCACCGGCGAGGAAACCACCCGCTCGCCGAGCGGTGTTTCGCCCAGGAACTCAAACTTATCCCCTACTTTGGCGCTGAACAGAACGCCGTCCTCCCGGGCCGCGTAGAGCACTCCATTCGCGATGAGCGGGGAGGCATAGAACGGGGCTCGATCCTTCGGTAGAGCTTCGCTCCAGACCGTCTGTCCGGTGGCGGGGTTCAGGCAGACGATCTCTCCGCGATGGCGCAGGAGATAGACTCGCCCGCCGTACTCGGCAAGCGCGGTCACGAACACTCCCAGGTCATCCCGTTTCCACGCCCGGTGAGTAGCGGAGACATCTCCGGAGCCACCCAGCTTGATTCCCTGAAGCTGGGCTTGGCGCGGCCGATCGTCACGTCCGACCGGAACCACGGCGATGCCGTTGGCGATGACGGGGGTGGAGATCGCCGGCCAATAAGGCGTGGCGTCGGGATTAAATCCACCTGCGGACCAGAGCAGCTTTCCATCGGTCGCCGAGTGAGCTGTCAGATGATCGGCTCCCCAGACGAGCAGCGCTTTCGATCCCGAATGGTCGAATAGGACCGGGGTGGTGTAACCATTGTCATTCTCGTTGGGCACCTTGAAGTTACGGGGTTCCTTCCATTCCATGACGCCGGTGTCCTTATGAAAGGCTGCGATCCAGGACTCGCCTTGATGGAGTCGGGACAAAATGACGTGGGAACCGTTCAGCACGGGCGAGCTGCCTTGATCCCAAAACAGCTGCTCCGTGCCAAATTTCTCACTCAAGTTGATCTTCCATCGGATGGAGCCGTCGCGCTCAAGCGCCACCAGATGTCCGCTGCGGAAGTAAGCGAAAATCCCTTTGCCGTCCGTGACGGGCGATGAGTTGCAGCTTGATCCGAGGGTCCGATGCTTGGGCGGGCTTTCGGGGCCGACCTTGGTGAGCCATTGCTGTTGTCCCGAAGTATCGAGGCAGAGCACCGCGTCCATTCCTTCGGCCGGGGTGGTGAGGAAGATGCGACCGTCCCACACGATAGGAGAGGAGCCTCCTTTGCCGGGGAGAGCCACTTTCCAGGCCAAGGCATTGGTGCCGGTCTTGACGGGGTGTTTGCCCACGGCGGTGCTCCCATTGGAATCTGGCCCGCGCCACGCCGGCCAGTGCGCTGAGGCGGCACCCTGGAGTCCTCCGGCGAGCGAGAGCGAGAGGGCGGCGATCCCCAGGACACAGCGGAGATCGGCGAGCGAGTTGGTGAAGTGCCATCTTGGCGCCGTTGTGGAATCCAATGCATTCATAAATAGGTGGTCCTGCCACGGTGCAGACTTTGGTTGGAGTTAAGCGCTGAACTGGGCCCGAGGCAATTCAGAATGCGCTCACTCTGCGAGAATGCGATAGAATCGGATGCCGGTGGCCGGGTTGGGGTCGGACACCACAATCCCGGCACCGGTACCCTTGAGTTGAGTGGCGCCGGGAACCGGCACCCAGGGTGACGGGGACAGGATGGGTTTCGATTCGACCGTGTAGCGCAGACGGTTCAGACTGCTGAACGTCAGGGTAACACGCTGATTGGACAGGCTCAGCGAGGTGATGGTTGGCTTCACCAAAATGCGCAGTTCCGCCAGAGAGCTGGTGGCGAAACCGAATGCATTGGTCAGTCGCACCGAGTAAAGACCGCTTTGTGCCAGGGTGGGTGTCGTTAGGGTCAGTGTCGAATTCGTTGCCCCAGCGAGGGGCGTAGTCGCGTTGAAGAACCATTGGTATCTGATGGGTGCGGTGCCGCTGGCGGTTACCGTAAACGCGGCAGAATCCCCGTTGTTGATAGTGACATCCTGCGGCTGCGTCACCACGGCCACCGGAACGTTGCCATTCGCGACGGTGAGCGTCGCAGGGGAGCTATTGGTAGTCCCCACCGGGTTCGAGATCCGGACCGAATACCTGCCCGCGTTCAAGGGCTGGACATTCTGCAGTCGCAACGTGGCATTGGTGGCCCCACTCAGCGCCGTGTTCCCGTTGTAAAACCATTGATAGACGAGATCGGGAGTTCCGACGGCTTCCACCGTGAACTCTGCCGTGCCGCCGACATCGACGGTCTGGCTTCGCGGCTGGGACAGTATGGTGGGAGAGCTGAGGACCTCCAGAATGGCGGAGCTGCTACGCACCTGGCCCTGCGGGTTGGAGACCACCACGGAATAGTTTCCTTCGTCGGCGGTGTTGGCGGAGGGAATGATCAAGCTGGAATTGGTGGCATCGGGGATCAGGTTCAGCCGGTTGGCATACCACTGGTAGCTCAGGGGAGGAGCCCCCACCGCGGTGACGGAAAACTCGGCTCGGCTGCCGGCCGACACGCTGAGGTCGCGCGGTTGGGTGATGATGATGGGACTGCTGAACCGAATTCCGGTGAGCGCCAGGTCGAAACTGATATCCGAGGATTCCGGAGCTGACTGATGTATCTCCACCGCGACCCAGTTAGTCCCGTTACGAAGCAGGCTCGGATCGATGTTATTGGTGAAGAAGGTGCTCTCGTTGAGTTTGTTGACGGCGCCGCTGGCCAGCGTGCTGAAGATCACCGCTCCGGTGGGCAAATTGCTGCGGAACACCTCGGTGCCATTGAGATATACCACTCCGCCGTCGTCTCGCATCAGATGCACGGTCAGGTTGCTGAAGCCGCCGCTGTTCTCCAGAAGGAATGACTGACGGAAATAGTAGGTGATATGCTTGCGATTCGCGACGCCGCCGAACTCCAAGACCGTCGCCTCGGGCCGCCCTTCGGTGGTGTCTCCATATCCTAGTTCCGCGGGACCGGATGGCCAGGAGCCATCATCGAAATCCGGCTCCTTCCAAGCCGTGCCTTGGTCGACTCCCGTGTCTAGGTATTTCCAGACGGCTCCGGTGGAGATGAGGGTCACGTCCAGGGTAGGGGGTGCGGGCAGCGGGCGGACAAGGATGGTGGCGGGTGCGGAAAGATTGGTCGCTCCCCGGTTGTCGACGGCCAGCGCTCGAAGGGTTACGAATCCGGTCGGAGCATTGCGCCAATCGAACAGATAGGGCGGCTGCAGCACGCGCCCTAGAGCGGTGGTCCCGGCGTAGAAGTCGACAAACGCGACGCTTCCATCGGGGTCGTTCGCGGAAGCCGTGAGGCCAATGGTTTCCGTCTGGAGGAAGGTCGCTCCGTTCGTCGGGGTGAGCAGGGCGACCTCGGGTCGGAGATTCGGGGGAGGAACGACCACGCGGAGCGTGGCATTGGAGCTCCGCGTGGTGCCGAGGTTGTTCCGGACGTTCACCGAGTAAACTCCGGCACGATTGGTTCCCACGGCGGCGAAGTTGAGGCTGGCTGCGGTCGCGTTGTTGATCGCGACGCCATTGAAGAACCACTGGTAGGTGAGCGTTCCGGTTCCGACCGCGATGACTCTAAAGCTCGCGGGGTCGCCGTTCGTGACCGTCAAGGAATCGGGCTGACTCAGGATCACGGGAGGAGTGTTCAAGATCGCGGTCAATCCCAGGTCGAAGGCCAGGTCGTCACTCGTGCGACTGACTTGATGCACCTCGACCGCGAGGGTGTTGGTCCCGTTGACCAACTGCGCCGTGGCCGTCTCGTTGGTGAAGTAGCGTGTTTCGTCTCCGTCAACCACGGGGGTGGAAGCCAACAGATTGAAGGTCACACCCCCGGCGCGAAGGTTGTCGCGCACCACCCTGGTTCCATTCAGGTAAATGGCGGCGCCGTCGTCCCGAAGCAGTGCATACTCCAACCGGGAGATGCTGGCTGTATTGGTAACCACGAAGGTTCTCCGGAAGTAGTAGGTGGGATATCGGTTGTTCGGGTCGTCTCCGAAGCTCAGCACCGTGGACTCGGGACGCCCCTTCGGGGCGTTGCCGTAGCCGAGAATCGCTCGTCCTAAGGGCCAGCCTTGGTCATTGAAGTCAGCACGGCGCCAAGTATTCCCTTGGTCGACGCCGGTATCCAGGTACCTCCAGATGGAGCCGGTGCTTACCAACGAGGTGGTAAATCGCGTCGGGACGATCACGCTGACTCTGACGGGGGCGGAAGTTCCCAGCTTGCCAAAGTTGTCCGTGGCGAGTGCTGCGAGTTGATACTCACCCGGCAGGTTCGGTTGCCAGGAAACCGCATAGGGGGCATCGGTGTCGGCCGCAATTCGACTGCCACCCGCCCAGAATTCGACGCGGGTGATTTGACCGTCCCGATCGGTAGCGGTCGCCTGCAGCGAGATGGGTTGCCCCAGGTCGAAGATCGCGCCGTCAGCGGGGGCATTCAGGGTTACGACCGGCGGCTTGTTCAGCGCTGGGTCAACCACGGTCAGTACCGCGTTCGAGCTCGACACCGAGCCAAACGCGTTCGACACCACGCAACGATAGACTCCGGAGTCGGCGATGGTGACCGAATTGAGTCGGAGGGTTCGTTCGGTCTGACCCGGGAGAGGGATACCCTCCTCGCGCTGCCACTGATAGCTGAGCGGTTGGCTCCCGGTGGCGGTAACGCTGAAGAGTGCGGTGGCTCCGTTCGTGACAGTCAGATCGCGAGGTTGCTCCGTGATTTGAGGTAGCGGCAGGCGGAGGGCTTCGAGTTGCAGATCGAAGCTGAGATCGGTGCTGGTTCGGTTGACCTGATGCATCTCCACCGCCAGAACGTTGAGGCCGTTTCTAAGTGGAGCGCTGGGAAGGATGTTTACCACCAGATTCGTCTCGGCCGCGCCACCGATGGTGGTCACCGCGAGGTTTGTGAAGCTCAGGTCGCCCGCAGGCAGGTTCTCGCGGAGGATCTCCTGTCCATTGAGGTAAACAGCAGCCCCGTCATCCCGCTGCAGCGAGAGCCGAACCTCGCTCAAGGCGGAGGCGTCGGAAATCACTACCGCCCGGCGGAAATAGGCAGTTGGATGTTTCTGCGTCGCGGTGCTCCCCGATTGGATGAGGGTGGCTTCCGGACGTCCTTCAGCCGCATCCCCGTAGCCCAGCTCGGCTGGGCCCTCCGCCCAGTCGCGGTCATCGTAATCCAGCGATCTCCACTCGGTCCCCAGGTCGAGGCCTCGATCGTTGTATTTCCACACCGAGCCAAGTTTCAGAAGCCGGTAATACCCTGACGCAGCCAGGTCCACACGCACTTGGGCGACGGCGGACGTTACCGACAGGCCTTGCTCGTCGGTGGCGATGGCCCAGATCGAGTGGATTTGCGGAGTAGGATCCACCCATTCGATTTCATACGGCGGCGCCGTGAGGCTTGCGAGTACTGCGCCATCGGCCAAGAACTCGACGCGCAGAGGCTGGCCTTCTGGATCCACAGCGGAGGCGGAAATCCGGAGCGGAAGCTGATCACTGGTCACGTTCGCCTGGGGTTCCGGGCTGGTCAGCGTCACGGTAGGCGGCTGGTTCACAAAGACGGGTACGACGACGAGGCGGGCGGGGGCGCTGGTGATGGATCCGAATGCATTGGACACCACGACGGAGTAAAGCCCCGACTGATTGGTGGTTACCGCGGGCAGCGTCAGCACGGAACCGGTTGCCTGGTTGAGTCGGGTGTCTCCGCGAAAGTACCACTGGTAGCTCAGCGGGGTGGCCCCGCGTGCGCTCACGGTAAACTCGGCGGCCAGGCCGGCATCGACCGTGGTATCCTCGGGGTGGGCGAGCAGGCGAGGGGCTGGATTCCGAATCCCATTGAGCTCGAGGTCAAAGCTGATGTCGGAGCTGTTCCGGTTTTCCTGATGGATCTCGACCGCCACCAAATTGGTGCCGTCCTGCAGGAAGCCCGGGCTGGCGTTGGTGGCAAAGAATTGGGATTCCGCACTTCCGTTCACGTTCGCGGTCGAGAGCGTGAGGTAATCGACTTCCCCCTCGGGGAGATTGACCCGGTACATCTCCTGCCCATTTAGGTAGACCCGCGCGGCATCGTCGCGCATCAGTCGGAACTGCAGGTTGGTATAGGCGCCTGCGTCCGCGAGCGTAAACGTTTTTCGGAAATAGTAGGTGATGTGCTTAGAATTGGCCGCGGGGCCGAAGTTCAGCAGCGTCGCCTCCGGACGCCCTTGAGCAGCATCCCCGTATCCCAATTCGGCCGGCCCCGCAGGCCAGGACTGATCGTTGAACCCTAGAGCGGACCAATTCGTGCCCTGGTCCGACCCGTCGTCGAGGTAGCGCCAGACCGAGCCCGCGGAGACCAGGCGAAGCGCCGCTGAGGCCGGGTAGGTGACGGTGAACTGCACCGCCGCCGGCTGGCTGCTTTGGTTTCGGTCGTCCACCGCCACGGCCTCGAGGACGTGGGTGCCGGGAGTGGGATCCACCCATTCGAAACTATACGGGGAAATGGTGGATTCGGCCAAGGCGAGCCCGTTGACGGAGTAGCGCACCTTCTGGACGGTGCCATCCGCATCGTTGGCCGATGCGGATAGGATGATCGGGAGGTTAGAGGCGACGTAGGCCGCTCCGTTGAGGGGGCTTAGCAGGGAGATCGTGGGTAGCTGATTGGGCATCCTCACCTCCAGGATAGCCTGGTCGCTGACCGCTCGTCCGTATGGGTTGGTAGCCAGGAGGGAGTAGGCCCCGCTTTGGACGGAGGTGAGATTATGGAGAGTGAGCGAGGCGTTGGTGGCACCCGCAATCGGAGTATCCTCATTGAAAAACCATTGATAGTCGATTGGGGCCGACCCTTCCACGAGCGCGCTTAAAGTGACCTGGGCACCGGGATTGGTCACTGCGCCCCTGGGCTGAGTCACGAACACCGGGGGGGCAACCACCGCGAGGCTGGCCGGTGTGCTCAGAACCGTCCCATAGGGGTTGGTGATTCGCACAGTGTACGAGCCGCTATCGGCAAGCGTCACACTAGGGATGACCAGCGTGGCGCTGGTGGCACTGGGCAGGAGCTGTGCGCCGCGGAACCACTGATACGCGAGCGGAGCGGTGCCCGTCGCGAGCACCGTAAACGTCGCACTGCCACCATTGGTAGGACTCACCGACTCAGGCTGGGCAACGATGGAAGGGGGAAGCAGCACGGTCAAGGCGACGGGTGAACTCGTTGCCGCTCCGTACCGGTTGGTAGCCACGAGGGAATAGAATCCAGCGAGGTTTGGATTCACCGCGCTGAACGTCAGGGTGTCCGTGAGCGCCGCAGAGACCGGGTTGGTCGCTTGGTAAAACCACTGATAAGCCAACGGCGCCGTCCCGGTGACCGTGGCTCGGAAGCTGGCTGGATAGCCGTTGGTGGTGGTGACGGGCAGCGGTTGGCTGACGATCGCAGGTGGCGCGAAACAGGCACCTCCACCATCCAAGCACTCGATCGGACTCAAGATGAGCGACCAGCATTGGATGGTTCCGGTGTCAGGTTCCGCCACATCCCGAACTCGGAGCATCCAGGTCCCGTTCACCTGGCTTCCACTCTTGCCCTGGAAGCGGCTTAACGGACTCTGCGGCCGGAAGGTGCCAACAAAGGGAGCGGTGCCAAACACCAGCTCGTTCGAGGAGGTATCCTCGAAAACAGTTCTCGCGGAACACGACGTTCCATAATTCTGGCCGCCATTCCCATTGCGATTGGAAAGCTCGACCTCCGTCCCATCGGGGCCGATCAGACTCAAGATCAGATCCGAGACGTACGCATGCTGGAGGTGCAGGGACACCTGGACCCGCGCCAACGGCACGGTGATTCCCGAGACGCTGACCGCTGAATCGGTAACTCCTCCGTCCGGAACCGCCCGCGGGATCTCCTGAGAGGCGAATTCTTGGGCCGGCCCCGTGGCGGGAGCGGGAGAATCCAGATGCACCGTGCGGGTGACAACCCCGGCATTGCTGCTTCTGATCGAGAGTTCCAGCTCGACCCCTGAACCGCAAACGAAGGATGCACTGCTGGCGAGGGAAAACGGGGCACCATTGGTGCGGCTTTCGCTGGCTGGAATGTCCGGGAAGCTGACGGGAGCAGGATCCACCGTGACTCCCGCGGTGAGGCTTCTCAGGCTGACCTGAATGTCCCGGGCGGTCCCCCCGTTTGCTCCGATTCCGTTGCGTAACGAAATGAACAATCGATTGCACTCGTTGGCGTCCACCAGTCCATTGTTGTTTCCCTCGGACACCAGGGCGCCATCCACCAACAGCTTGGGAGGGGGCGTCGCCGCCGCCTCGATGGCGGCTGGCAGCATGACGATGCCTGCGCCGGAATCGACGTCCGGGCC
The DNA here is from genome assembly GCA_016793885.1 of Verrucomicrobiales bacterium. Classification (NCBI taxonomy): domain Bacteria; kingdom Pseudomonadati; phylum Verrucomicrobiota; class Verrucomicrobiia; order Verrucomicrobiales; species Verrucomicrobiales bacterium. The sequence goes on along the minus strand of JAEUHE010000107.1, from coordinate 29,101 downwards.
TGGTGCCTCGATGTCCAAGGCCGTCTGCAGGAGAGCAGCTCGGACCTCGGTCGGGCTGAGGGAGGGATTGTAGGACCACAGCAGTGCGGCGATGGCAGCGGCATGTGGTGCGGCAGCGGAGGTGCCAAAGAAGGTTTCGAAGCCCGGCACCGAAGTCGAGACCCCGTCAGCCGCGGTGATGTCCGGCTTCTGCAGAACGATGCCGCCGCTCGAGGTGAGATTTCCCGGCGTGAGCTCCGTGCCGTCCGGATGGTAGAACATCCGTCGCGGCCCTCCTGAGCTGAAGGTTTCGACCGGGTTTACGGATCCTCCTACGAAAGGAGCCGCACCGGAGCGCACCCACGTCGCCGCGACGGAAAACGCATTGCTGGCGCCTGAGGCATTGTGGCCGAACGTGATCCCGGGAGTCGAATGGGTCAGGTAAGCCCGTCCGGCCGACAACCGGAGATACCGAGCTGCGCCGGCAAACTTCACCACAACGATACGATCCCCGGTGCCCAGCGTGCCGATGGATTCGTACGGGTCGTCATTGCCATTCTGAACATTGCTGGAACTCGCCACCACATTGCCGGCCGGATCCAGCACATAAACGTCGTAGTCGTTGCCTGATTTGCCCAGCGGATCATTCCAGTGAAGATCCACCCGGCGAAAACCTCCTCCCGGCAGGAGAGGGTTGACCGTGCTGCTCCCGAAACTGTGCAGCCTTCCGCCGCGGCCGATCGAAGCCGCCCCACCGTCCTGAAAATCCCCCTCCCAAACGCTGGAGGTGCCGTCATTTTTGTTTCCAGAATTTCCGGCGGAAGAGAAATAGAGAGTTCCCGCGGCCGAGACATCATTGACGGCTTGGGAGATGATTCCATCCTGGAAGGGGGACTCATCAAAATAGGTCACGTCGTCCACAATGATCCGACATCCAGCAGCGTGCAGACTGCGGATGTTTTCGGCGAAGGACGCGGCGCTGGCGAAAGCGGTGGCGAAGTACAGTTCGGCCCCTGGGGCCAGGTCGTGGATCAGCTCCAGCATGGCGGTTCCCTCACCGGTATCGGAGACGCCGGCTTGGCCGGGAAGGATGGTGACCGCGGGCAAATCCCCCCGAGCCTGAGACTCCGCCAGGTAAGTCACACCGTCGGAGAGCACGCCGATCTTGACGCCTTGGCCGTCGAGTTCGTAGGCCTTGCGACCAGCGGCGACCAGGTGGGTGGCGTCGGCCTGTGAGGTCACCGAACCCACGTTCGTGGTGGCCTCGGCCCCAGGCTGAATTTTGTCCACCTCTCCCAGTTCGGCCAGCGGCTCGAGGAGAGGCAGCGGGATCCACGCCCGCAAGGTTCGATGCTGGGGGTAGCTGTTGAGCACCGTGGCTCCGCCGGCGCGCAGCGCCTCGAGCAGGCGGGGGGTAACCTCGGCGCGCACGTCGGCCAGCACCCGATCTCCTTTTCGGTGGCGAACTTGCGATCGTAATTTTTCGAGCCCCGGGGCGATTCGCTCCCCGCGATGCTCACGGCAGGCGTAGAGGAATTGTGAGTCGAGTTTTTTTTGAGACAGCGTGCGGTTGGCTTTCTCCGCTTGAAGAGCCTCGATTTGGGCGTTGGCCTTCGGTGGTAGCTGAGCTGCTAAGGTCGAGCTGCAGCAGCAAAGCCAGGCCCAAAAGCAGGCAAACCAAAGGAATACGGCCCAGTCGCTGCAGCGGCTCCCAGGGTCAGCCGCCCGCCATGTTTGGTGCACAGGATGGATTCTCATAACGCGTCAGAACCTGGCTGCCCCTTGCCCTCGTCTCCCTGGGCAAAGGAGAAACGAAGACTTTTGATTCAAGGGAGTCAAAACCCGGACTGATGACTATGACACACCTTAGTCAAGCACAGGGGTAAAGACAAGGAAGCATATCGGCGCTTTTTTATCGATTTTTCCTTCCTCTCCACTACTCTAACCCTCGAATTGTCACTCCATTGCCCCTTTGCATAATTCCGGTGATAAGTCTCTGAAGAGATCTGGCTCCTCCCGCCTTGAATTGAGCTGGCGGCGGTTGAGGGCTTGCCTTGGCATCGTGGTCTTGCTGGGAGGGGTGATGAGCGAATTGTGGGCTCGCGGGAACGGGGGGGTGACGAACGAGGCGACCTGGTGGGCCTTCCGCCCCTTGACGCGGCCGCACCCTCCGCGGATCACCGGTTCCACCGGCGTGCATCCCATCGATGCCTTTATCGACGCCCGGCTTCGGGAAGCCGGGCTGCAGCCCAACTCCATCGCCACCCCCCGCGATCTCCTGCGACGCCTCAGCTACGACCTGCTGGGGTTGCCCCCGAAGGTGGAGGAGTTGGAGGCTTTTCAGAGAGAGCCGACGGACCTCCGCTGGAGACAGAGTGTCGATCGCTTTCTGTCGGCACCGCAGTACGGAGAACGGTGGGCCAGGCACTGGCTGGACGTGGTTCGCTTCGCTCAGAGCAACGGTTACGAGCGGGATCCGGAAAAGCTGTTCGCCTGGCGATATCGGGATTATGTCATCCGCAGTTTTAACCAGGACCAGCCCTATGACCAATTCGTGCGGGAGCAACTCGCTGGCGACGTCATCGCCCGGCGTGCCGCGCAGTCGGGAAAGCCGTCCTCGGAGGACTGGCAGCGGCTGTGGGTGGCCACCGGGTTCTTGCACTTGGGAGTGATGGATGATGAGCCGGACGACAAGGTTCTGGCCGAATATGACGCCCTGGATGACATTGTCGGAACCACCGGCGCCGCCTTCCTGGGGCTGACTTTGAACTGCGCCCGGTGTCACGATCACAAGTTCGATCCTCTTTCGCAGAAGGACTATTATTCGCTGCTGTCCTTCTTTCGGGGGCTGCGTTCGCCGGGGAAGCCTGGGTTGGTTCCGGACTCGGCTGTCTACGCACCGCTGGCGACACCCGAGGAGCTTGCCAGCTGGCGTCAGGGGCAGGAGAAAGTCATGGCCGGGTTGAAGCGATCGATTGCCTCGGCGGTCGACGATGCTGAGCGGCAGAAGCTGAAGGAGCGGCTCAAACAAGCCGAGGAAGCGCTTCCGCCCTTTGACCATGCCCTGGCCGCGCGCGAGCGCGACGATGCCTGGCCTGAGGTTCGGGTCCTGATGCGCGGCAATCCAAGAAGCCCGGGCGATGTGGTCCTCCCGAGTTTCCCGGCCGCCATCCGCGTTACTCAGTTGTGCGAAGCGCAACCAGGATGGAGCTCGGAGCCGTCGCTGCGACGACTCGAGTTGGCCGAATGGATCGCCAGTCCCGGAAATCCGTTGACCGCCCGGGTGATGGTGAACCGCATTTGGCATTATCATTTTGGCCAGGGTTTGGTGAAGAGCACCCTGGATTTTGGGCGCGCCGGGTTTCGAGCCAGCCATCCTGAGCTGCTGGATTGGCTGGCCTGCGAGTTCATCGACTCCGGATGGTCGATCAAGCACCTGCATCGGCTTATTTTGACCTCCCAGACCTGGCGTCGTTCGTCGCGTGGTGAAAACCCGGCCGCGTTGGCGGCGGATCCTGGGAATGAGCTGTGGTGGCGGCATCCGCTTCGCCGGCTGGATGTCGAGTCCTTGCGCGATACCCTCCTGCAAATCAGCGGCCGGCTGAACCTGGCACCGGGGGGACGCGGTTTTTTTCCGTATCTCAGCGGAGAAGTGCTGGCCGGCGGGTCTCGTCCGGGAACGGACTGGGAAGTATCCTCTGACTCCGAGTTGGCGCGTCGCAGCATCTACAGCTTTATTCGGCGGAGTTCCATGCCGCCGATCTTCGAACTCTTCGACTACAGCAATGTCAGCTCTCCCTTGGGGGAGCGCCCGACCACCACGGTCGCGCCTCAAGCGTTGCTGATGATCAACGATCGGTTTGTGCAGGAACAGGCGACGGCCTTGGCGAATCGGCTGCTTCGCGAGGACGCCGCCGGCCCCCGAGGCGGCCGCGGCCGATGGGTGGAAGAGGCTTGGCACGCGGTTGTGGGCCGGCCGCCCACCGGGTCGGAGCGCGCTAGCTCGCTTGCATTTCTGGAGCGACAGGAGGAAGTGCATCGCGAACGTGCCGCTCGGCTGCTCTTTCGCCCGGATGTCCCCGATACGCTGTCCACTGGTTACTTCAACAAACTTCCGGCGAGCAAATTCCTATTGGGTCCCGCGCTAGGGTGGAGTTACTCGAAGGGCAGCTGGCCGCGCGAGTATGAGGGAAATCGCAACATGGAACCGGGGCGGGGGCCCTTCGGCCTCTGGGAATCGCTGTCGTTTGCCGATGGGACCCTAGATTGCCTGGTTGCCCCGAAATCCGCCTGCGAGAGCTTCAGCCTGCTGACAAGGTCGAAATCGGAGGGAGGCCTGGATACGGGCTACGAACTCAAGTTCCTGCTCCGGGAGAATCGGGTGGAGCTTCGTCGTGTCAGTCCCGGACAGACCGTGGTGTTGAAGACCGCCTCCGTGGCGCTTCCCAGCGACCAGGACACCCGGCTTCACTGGGCTTGGTCCGGCGCTGCGTTTGCGGTGCGCGTCGGCGACGGGCCAAACGCCGTTGTCCTCGAGGGGCGGGATGTTGACCCTCTGAAACGGTCCGGTTTCTTCGGGGTTCGCGTTTGGGGCGCCGGCGTGGAACTGGACCAGGTTCGGGTTAAAACCGAGAGCGAAATCCGCGAGGTGCGGGAGCCCCACACGGAAACCAACCCGACGCGGCGTGCCTTGGAAAGCTTGGCGCTCCTGTTGATGAACCTGAATGAGGTGGCTTATGTCGATTGACGCGATGCACCCCGAACAGCCGTGGAAGAGGCGGCTCTGTGCCGGAAATCGGCGAGAATTTCTCTGGCAGATGGGAGCAGGTTTTGGAGGGTTGGCCCTGACTGGGCTGCTCGACGCCGATGGTTTTTTCGGATCGAGAGCGGTGGCCGCCGGGCTCCGGTCGGAACCTTTGGCCCCGCGCCCGCCGCATCGTCCGGCTCCCGCCAAAGCCTGCATCTTTCTGTTCATGTATGGCGGTCCGTCCCAGATGGACCTCTTCGACTACAAGCCTGAGTTGAATCGGCGTCACGGCCAGACCGCCAACCTTGAGCAGCGTCGAAGGGACGTGAAACCCGGGACCCTGCTAGGGTCGAAGCGCACGTTCCGGCAGTTTGGGCAATCGGGACAATGGTGCTCGGACGCTCTGCCGCTACTGTCGTCCCAGATGGACAAGCTGGCCGTGGTGAAAGCTCTCTATTCCGATTCCTTCGCCCATGGGTCGGCGATGATCCAGATGAACAGCGGGAGAGTGCTCCAAGGCTGGCCATCCCTCGGATCGTGGTTGAACTACGGACTGGGCACCACCAATCGGAATCTCCCCGGGTATGTCGTGATGCTGGATCCGCGTGGGGGGCCGATCAGCGGAGCAACGAACTGGTCAAGTGGGTTCATGCCGGCCGCCTATCAAGGCACGGTGTTTCGGGCCGCCGGCAACCCGATTCTCAATCTCGATTCCGCTGCGGGGCACACTCGGGCGATGCAGCGGGACATGGTGGACACCTTGAATCAGCTCAACGCCGAGCATTTGGCATCGCGTCCCGGCTTTAGCGAGCTGCAGGCGCGAGTCGCGAGCTACGAGTTGGCGTTCGAGCTGCAGCGCAGTGCGCCGGAGGCGCTCGATCTGAGCCAGGAAAGCCAGGAAACGCTGGATCTCTACGGGATCAACGAGCCCAAACCTCAGGACCATCCGCTGGCGCTTGGCCCGGCGCCATTCGGCCGCCAATGCCTGATCGCCCGCCGTTTGGTCGAGCGCGGCGTGCGTTTCGTTCAGATCTACCATGGCGGCGGACATCAACAGCAGAATTGGGATGCCCATTTTGGAGTCGAGGAGAACCTGAAGATTCATTGTCCCGAGATCGACCGTCCCATCACGGCACTCCTCACCGACTTAGAACGGCAGGGATTGCTCGATTCCACGGTCGTGGTTTGGGGTGGCGAATTCGGGCGTCAGGCGGTGTCCCAGGGGGAGAACGGAGGACGGGATCACAACCCCAAGGGTTTCACGTACTGGCTGGCCGGAGGCGGGGTCAAAGGAGGAACGAGCTATGGGGAGACGGATGAGTTGGGCCACGAGGCGGCGGTGGACCGTCACCACATTCGTGATCTTCACGCCACGTTACTGCACCTCATGGGTTTCGATCACCATAAGCTCAGTTATTTCCATGGCGGCCTCGATCAGAAGCTGACGGGCGTTGTCGATGCCGAGGTCATCCGCCGGATCTTGGCTTGATCCTGCCCTGGTGTTTTGAGGAACTAGGCGGATGACATCCGTCTCGACCTGGCTTCTGGTGCTCGCAGCGCTTCTCTGGTCGCGAGATCTTCAGGGGTTGGAGCGCGTTCGCTACAATCATCCCGGGCTGGTGGTCGACCTGGGCGTTGGCCTCTGGGCCTGGCCTGTTCCGGTCGATGCTGATCACGACGGAGACATGGACCTCATTGTCTCGTGTCCGGACAAACCCTATAACGGCGTGTGGCTTTTCGAAAACCCCTCGGGTGCGGTCAAGTTCCCCGTATTCAAGCCGGCTCGACGGTTGAGCTCGACCGTCCACTATGTGACACCCTCCTACATTGATGGGGAGCTGCGAGTGCTGTCGCCCGGGAGTGAACATCCCGGGTTCGTCGCCACGGGTCTGGAGCGATCGCAGAGCCTGCCGGTTACCTCGGCCGCGAAAATTCATCAGCTGCGTTTCAAGCCGGGCTCTGAGGTCTCGAAGATCCGCCATAACCAATGGAGATATGTGGATTACGACGGAGACGGTCGGCTGGATCTAACCATCGCAGTTGAGGATTGGGGACACTATGGATGGGACAACGCCTGGGACAGCTCGGGGCGCTGGACCAATGGCCCCTTGCATGGTGTGGTCTATCTTTTGCGCAATTCGGGCACCAGCAGCGACCCCCGTTACGAGCCGGCTCAACCCCTGCAGGCCGGGGGCAAACTGTTGGATGTCTTTGGCTGTCCGTCACCCAATTTTGGGGATTTCGATTCTGATGGAGATCTCGACCTGATCTGCGGTGAGTTTCTCGACGGGTTCACCTATTTTGAGAATCGCGGCACTCGAAACGCCCCGGTATACGCGGCCGGACGCCGGCTGCGGCTTTCCACGGGAGCGCCGTTGCGGATGGATCTGGAGATGATTGTTCCCGTGGCGTTTGACTGGGATTCGGATGGTGATTTGGATTTGGTCGTGGGCGATGAAGATGGGCGGGTGGCTCTGGTGGAAAACACAGGCAGATTGAAATCGGGCACGCCACTGTTTTTGGCGCCACGCTACTTTCAGCAAGAGGCGGATGAACTGAAGTGTGGCGCCCTCGCCACGCCGGTGGGCGCGGACTGGGATGCGGACGGGGATACGGATATCGTGTGCGGGAACACCGCCGGCTACCTGCAATTCTTTGAAAACTTGAGCGGACCGGGGGTGGAACGACCGAGGTTTGCCGCGCCGGTTTACTTGTCGTCGCAAGGGAAAGCCATCCGCATTATGGCTGGTGAAAACGGCTCCATTCAGGGTCCGTGCGAAGCAAAGTGGGGTTACACCACGCTGAGTGTTGCGGATTGGGATCGGGACGGCCGATTGGATCTGATCGTCAACTCGATCTGGGGAAGGGTGGTGTGGTACCGGAACGTGGGCAGCCCGCGGCGTCCGCGCCTCGACGCCTCGCAGCCCCTGCTGGTGAATTGGGGCCAAGCCCAGTCCAGTCCGCTTCTCGCCTGGGGATGGCTGCGTCCGCGGGGGGCTGAACTGTTAACCCAGTGGCGGACCACCCCTGGCGTTGTGGACTGGAACCGCGACGGATGGATGGATCTGGTCATGCTGGATACCGAGGGATACTTGTCCTGGTATGAGCGCGACGGCGGCAGGAGAAACGCCCCTCTGAATCCCGGTCGGCGTCTTTTTCAGGATGCGCGGGGCGACCTTTTACGTCTCAACGCGGGTACGGCAGGAAAAAGTGGGCGTCGCAAGCTGTGCTTCGTGGATTGGGATGGGGACGGCAAACTTGATCTGCTTCTGAACGGCGAGAACGCGAATCTGCTCCGGCAAATTGCGAAAGACGAGAGCACTCTCACGGTCAGGTTTCAGGACCTGGGCAAGCTGGCCCAACGAAATGTGGCTAGCCATGATGTGAGCCCCACCACAGTTGATTGGAACAACGATGGGGTCCCGGATCTGTTGGCCGGAGCGGAGGATGGGCATCTCTATTACCTTCGAAACAGTCGACTGCCTGCGTCGGGCGGTGCCTCGGCGACACCCTGACCATCGGGCAGTGGGGTGCGACGATCGCCTGGCGGCCCTCACGGAGTCGCCCATGGGGTATCGTGAGCCGGGGGCTCTGATGGGCTCAACGGACTCTCTCCCTACCTGGGTGACGATTTGGGATCTTGCGCTCCTCGGACAAAAACGCGACTCTAGGGAGCGTCGCACCCCGCTTCATGACTCGGTTCCAGTTCACGTCGGTGTCCAAGAGCGCAAGCCAGGTATCCATTCGTCGCCTGGCGATGAGTTTGTTTTGCGTCTGGCTCGGAAGCTTCCGGCTCGGGGCAGGCTCCAGTCCGGAGAGCAGTACCGCCATTCACTGGTCCTATGCCCCGATGGTGCCTCCAACGCTCCCGGGGGTGACCCATGTCTCCTGGCCGCGGGGAAGCATCGATCGGTTTGTGCTCGCGGGTCTGGAGTCGCGAGGGCTGACTCCTGCAGCTGAAGCGGATCGGTCCACTCTCCTGCGACGCCTCCACTTCGACCTGACCGGGCTTCCACCCACCGAGGAACAGCTGGGAGCCTTCGCCGACGACCGATCCCCTGACTCTTGGGAACGCACTGTCGACCGGCTGCTGGCCTCGCCTCGGTTCGGCGAGCAGTGGGCCCGGCATTGGATGGATGTGGCCCGCTACGCGGAATCCGTCACGTTGCGGGGCTTCGTCTTTCAGGAGGCGTGGCGCTACCGTGATTACTTGATCGATTCCTTCAACCGCGACATCCCGTTCGATCGCTTGATCCTTGAGCAGTTGGCGGGTGACCTGCTGGAGGCGAAAGGCTGGCAGGACGCAGGTCGTCAGATGATCGCGACCACCTTTCTCGCCCTGGGAAACACCAATCTAGAGGAACAGGACAAACAGCAGCTGGAAATGGATGTGGTCGATGAGCAGTTGGAGACGATCGGCAAAGCGTTCCTCGGACAGACGATCGCCTGCGCACGCTGTCACGACCACAAGCATGATCCGATCCCGACCCGCGACTATTATGCGATGGCGGGGATTCTTAAGAATGTGCGATCTCTGAAGCATGCGAACGTTTCGGAATGGATCGAGCGACCGTTGCCGCTTGACCCGGAAGTGGAGGCCTCGGTGCTTCGTCAGGAACGTGAACTTCGCGATCTCAAGGAGCTCATTCAATGCTACCGGGTAGCACTGAAAGGCTCCCCGATGAACTCCAACGCCCCCATGGCAGGGGAGATTCAAGCCCTGGAGACCGCTTACAAGCGCCTGGAGAAAGAGGGACCCAAGCGCGCCATGGTGATGTCCGTTCTGGAGCAGGCTGGGGCTAAGGATTTGGCCATTCACCAGCGCGGAAGTGTGCACTCCTTGGGGCAGGTCGTCCCGCGTGGCTTCCTTCGCCGAATTTCGGGGCCCAGCGTGTCGGCGCCAGGACCGCACCAGAGCGGTCGTAAAGAGTTGGCCGCTTGGATTGCCGACCCGGCGAATCCGTTGACCGCCCGCGTGTTTGTGAACCGAGTGTGGTATTGGCTGATGGGCGAGGGTTTGGTGAGGAGCGTCGATAATTTCGGAACGACGGGGGATGAGCCTTCTCATCCGGCGCTGTTGGATCACCTCGCGCTGCAGTTCATAGCGGAAGGATGGAGCGTGAAGCGGCTGGTGCGATCGATTGTGCTGTCACGGGTTTATCAGCTTGCCTACCGCAGTGCGACGCCGGGAGACATTGACAATCGGTATCTTTCCCATGCCCATCGGCGAAGGTTAAGGGCAGAGCAGATGCGCGATGCCATGCTGTGGGCGAGCGGAGAGCTTTGTCTGGATGGAGGTGGTCGCACCTTCCCTCGCCAGCTCTCGGCGGACTATGGATTTGTCTATCAGGATACCCTGCGGAGTGTCTACGCGCCGGTTTTTCGCAATGCGCTTCCCGAGATTTTCGAGTGTTTCGACTTTCCTCCGCCGATGATGGTTTCGGGAAGGCGAGAAAGCAGTGTGGTGCCCAGTCAGGCCTTGTTTCTCCTCAATCATTCCTTCGTTCGAGACCGCGCCGCCCGGACGGCGGAGCGGCTGTTGAAGGAGGTTCCCGACGATGACGCAACCCGGTTGCGGCGCTGTTACCGGCTGATCTTGGGGCGGGAGCCGAACGAGAGCGAGACTCGGCTGATGCTGGGTCATGCGCGTGGCCCGGGGTCCCCGGAGAGCAAGTGGACCGAGATGGTCCACGCCTTGTTTGCCAGTGTGGATTTTAGATACTTGGATTAACCGCATGGATCCGAACCTATCTCACTTTTGTAGTCCGCGCCTGTCGCGGCGGGCGGCATTACAACGCGTCGCCTGCGGCTTCGGTTCCCTCGCGTTGGCGGGATTAGCCGGGCCGAGGCTGTCCGCGGCACCGGCCGGGATGAAACCCCTGCTCGCGCATCGGGCACCGCGGGCAAAACGGATTCTGTTCCTGTTTATGCAAGGTGGGCCTAGTCAGGTGGATACCTTCGACTACAAGCCCCGGCTGGCGGCCGAGCATGGACAGCGGCGCGTTTTTGATGATGCCCGGGTTTCCGCCAACACCGGCAACCATGCCAGCGAGCAGAGAGTATTGGCTTCGCCCTGGGCCTTTCGTCGACATGGCCAGAGCGGGCGATGGGTGAGCGAGCTGTTCCCGGAGATGGCGCGGCATGTGGACAAGCTGTGTTTCGTCCACTCCCTGCACACGGAGGGTGTGGCCCATGGCCCGGCGACCCTGTTCCTGCACTGTGGTTCCTCCCTCTCGCTGCGGCCGAGCATCGGCTCTTGGATCAGCTACGGGCTGGGGACTGAGAACCGGAGCTTGCCAGGTTTTGTCACCATCAGTCCGTCCCTGGGAAATGGCGGAGTCCGGAACTATGGCAATGCGTTTTTGCCAGCCGACTCGCAGGGTGCGGCGATCGGCCTCGCGGGGGTTTCAGCCCGAGATCTGGCCATTCGGAATCTGGGGAACCCGGGTATTTCACCCTCCGCGCAACGTCGGCAGTTCGAGCTGATCGAGGCGTTGAACGCCGCACAGCATCCTCCCCTGGCGGGCGAGCCCGAGGTGGAAGCCCTGATCCGATCCTATGAACTGGCGTGGCGCATGCAGAGCGAAGTTCCTCGGGTGCTGGATCTTCACGGCGAAAGTCCCGCCACCCTGTCCCTATACGGCATTGGCCAGCCGGCCACCGACGATTTCGGCCGTCAATGCCTGATGGCCCGGCAGCTGTGCGAGTCCGGAGTCCGGTTTGTGCAAGTGACCTACGGTGACAACACGGCGAACCCTCGGTGGGATCAGCACCAGAACCTGCCTAAGCATGCGGAACATGCCGTGGCGGTGGACCGGCCCATCGCGGGCTTGTTGAGCGATCTGGAGAGCCGCGGACTGCTGGAGGACACCCTGGTGTGGTGGGGATCGGAGTTTGGCCGAACTCCCTATGCTGAGAAGGACGGTACGGGCCGTGACCACAATCCGGGCGGGTTTACGGTTTGGCTGGCGGGCGGCGGCGTGAAACCTGGCTTCGCCTTGGGGGCGACCGATGAGTATGGACATCGCGCGGTTCAGGATCGGGTTCACATGCACGACCTGCATGCTACGATGCTCCATTTGCTGGGATTGGACCATGAACGTCTGACCTACCGTTATGACGGTCGCGACTTCCGGCTCACGGACGTTGCCGGCCATGTGGTTCACGAACTGATCAGCTGATCAAACTTTACGGCCCAGCCTCGAAACAGGCCTTGTGGTCCGGAGGGGGCACTCGCTAGGCTGGTCCCAATATTGGCCATGCGAACGAAAACTGCCCACGTGGGTTCTGTCCTTCACACGATCCTGCTGCTGTGTTGTGCCGCGACGACTGCGACCGCTGCGATCAAGGATTCTCCGTTTCTTCAGGATACTTCCGTCCGGATCAGCCATGCTCCGGAACTGGCCGGCGCCCAGTTTAAAAAGCTGCGCATCGACCGCGACGGTGTGGTTTTCGTGCTGACGGACAAGGGGGTGGCTCGGCTGTTTGAGCAGCAGCTCGCCCTGGACCGGAGCTTTCGTCCGCTGAGCGATTTGAAGGCGTTGGACATCATCGATCACCAAGGCGATCTCTATTACCTCTTTGATGACCGGCTCCTCTCCAACGGTAAGGCGGGCGAGCCGTATTGGGCGTTGTCGAAGGGGGCTCACCGAGCCGCTGGCATCGCCGAGGGAAACACACTGCTCATCTTGGGACCCTCGGGGTTTCAGAGGATTTATCAGAAGCGAGTGGAGTCGGTGGAGGGGCTGACTTCGGGTGCTCTGCCCCAAATCCTGCCCTGGAAGAATGAGTTTTTCGTGGCCTCGAATGACGCCGTTTACCGGGTCTTCGGCACGAAGTCCAAAGTGTTCGCTCGCACCAACCTCCCCATCACCTGCCTGACGATTCGCGGGGTGGAGTTGCTCATCGGTACCACGGGAGGTTACTATGGAGTGCGGGCGAGTGATGCCGAGCACATGACCCCTTTGCAGACCAGGCTGCCCAGCACTCATATCACCTCCATCACTCCCGAAGGCAACGCCGGGCTCTGGATCGGCAGCACACAGGGCGTTTTCAAGGTGGGGCGCTCGGGAGAGATTTCCTACTATGCCGGCCGCCGTTGGCTGTTGGACGACGAGGTCATTGACGTGGGACTGGCTCCGGATGGTGACGTGTATGTGCTGAGCAAGACCGGGCTCAGCAAGATCGACTTCGTTCCCATGACGCTGGAGCAGAAGGCCGCCCATTTTGACCGCAAGGTGCGGCAGCGGCACAATCGATTTGGTTTTGCCGCCGAGTTGCGCCTGTCGCGACCTGGCGACATCACCAGCGCGGAGATGATCGACACTGACAACGATGGGACCTGGAGCAATTACTACATGGCGAGCCAGGCCTTCCGGTATGCCGCCACGGGTGATAGTGAGGCCCGCACCAATGCGTGGAGGACGTTTCAGGCGATGGAACGACTGGAGCAGTTGCCCAACCGAAACGGTTTTCCGGCTCGGACCTTCGAGCGCAAGGGCTTTAAATTCTCGGACGTGGATCGTTGGCGCGATGCGGCCGATGGCAACTGGGAGTGGAAAGGACATACCAGCAGCGATGAGATCGCCGCACACACGTTCGGCTGCGCGGTGATGTATGAGGTGGTGGCGAAAACCCAGGCCGAGAAGGATCGCATCTCGCGATTCTTCAAGAAGATTGTCGACCACATCATGGCTAACCGTTGGAATCTGGTGGATGTTGACGGCAAGCCCACCCTGTGGGGACGGTGGAGCCCGGAGTACGTCAACCGCTATCCCGCGTCCATTGGCGATCGTCGTCTCAACAGCGCTGAGATCATCGCGAGTCTGCAGCTGGCCCATCGAATGACCGGCAAGGAGGAGTATAAAAAGTCTGTTTACGATCTGATGGATCGGCACGGCTATCTGACTAACATCCTCATCAGCGCGACCAATACCGCCCCGACCGCCGGATTTCTCCATGAAGGGATTGATATGGGAGACACCTGGAATCACTCCGATGACCTGCTGTCCTTTATCACCTACTGGGTGTTGAACCGCTTCGCCTTGACCGAGTCCCTGCGGGTTCAGTATGCGGCCACCGTTCGTGAGCATTGGGACATAGAACGATTTGAGCGAAATCCCCTCTGGAACTTCATCTATGCTTCGACCGGGGCCAGGGACTACGATCTCGACGGAGCCATGTGGACCCTGCGGAAGTTCCCGCTGGATTTGATCACCTGGCGCATGCAGAACAGCCATCGCGGTGACGTGACCCGGTTACCGAAGAATTTCCGGCAGATGGAGCTTCAGGAACTTCTGCCTCCTGGAGAACGACAGATTACGCGATGGAACACCCAGCCCTTCATCCTGGATGGAGGAGACGGCGGAAGCACGGAATTCGCCGGTGACGAGTTCCTGCTGCCCTATTGGATGGGACGCTATCTCAAGATCATCCGTTAGAGGGCGTCGATCTCGTTGAGGTTGACCTCGCCCCGTAGGCCGAGATCCACAGCAGCGGGAAGGGGAGGAACGAAACTCCAACGTCGCCAAGCCACCACCGATAGCTCGGAACCGGTTGCCCCTGGATCACCGACTAGTGGCCGGAAGTGGCGTTGAAGAGGGGCCCGAAGACGATCCCCTAAACCTGGGCAATCGCCAGTCGGTGATCTTCACGCTCCTTACTTGGTTGTGCCGGGCTTGCCCGCTCCGAGAATGCTGGCGAGACGACTTTGGATGAGCTTTTCCATGCTTTCGAAGCGGGTAAAACCCGCGGGAGCTTCGAACACGGTAGTGTCGGGTTTCTGCAATTTGACATCGCGAAAACTCATCTCGATGATCGAATCGCCTTCCGGCAGGAGGATCTTCACTGGAAACTGTTTGAGGTCGGTGGCATTCCACACCGTGCCTTGAATCCGTTCCCCGCGACTATTGGAGACGGTGACTTGGTTCTTGATGCAAGGATGGTTATTGATGGTTTCCCGTCCGAGTTCGGTGAGCTTCACCTCATACTTGAGTGCGAAACCGGCGACGTCCTCCGGAGTCATCGGTTCCTGGGTGAATACCTTCGCAGGTGCGAAGGCGACGATGGATATCTTCCGGTCGGGTCGCAAGATGCTCACGACCTGTTCCATGCCGGCCTGTTTGAACATGGCGAGACCTTCCTCCCCCATGGCCGAGGCGGTGATCTGCTTCAGGTTGACCTCGGCCCTCACTTTTCCATCCAGGAACTGCATCTGCATGGGCATGCGAACGAGTTCCTTGTTCATGCGGTCGGTCATGCGCAAGTCGGTCGTGCCTGTAAAGGCCTTGTGCGAGCCGAAGAGCTGGAGCAGGGCTGGGTTAAAGCCTGTTTGGCCGCCGGGGATCTGGGCGGGTAGGCGCAGGCTGAAACCTAGGAGGGAAACGGCCACCATTAACGCCCAGTTGGCGACCTGGGCTCGTCGATGAGAAATCGTCATAACGAGGCGCAACCTAGCCTGGGTCGCCCTCAACTCTCCAGATTTTTGTTGAGCCAGTTGGAGCCGCGATTTACCACCCATTAATCCAGTCTCCCTTGCTGGGCCTGTGGCCCGCAGGCTTCAACACTACTTTTGACACTTCGAGACGGAAGACCATACCGAGCGGCATTGCACGCTTGGTTTCCGGAACGTCCTTGTCAAGGTGACTGCTTCACCACACTGAGTGCGCCGAGGGGTGGAGGGGCCAACTTCTGGATGTCACCCCCGGGCCAGATGATCTCGATCTCCTGGATCTGGCTGCTCGCCGGCAACCCGAAGGTTACGGGCAACTCGGACTGACTCAGATAGCTTCGCGTGGGCATCACCTGCCGCGAGAGGGTGGAAGTTTCTGTTTTCACGTGAATCCAGGCTCCAATGGCATCCCGGTTGGATTTGGAGCCGACCAGTTTTAGTCGGAACCAGGAGTTGCTGGAGGCTTGATCATTTCTCAGGAGCATCGGTGCGGCACCCACCTGGGTGATGATGACATCCTGGTCTCCATCCCCATCGATGTCGGCATAGGCCGAGCCTCGTCCCACGATCGGCCTGAAGAGGTCGGTTCCGGCACTCTCGGCCGTGACATTCACGTAGCAGGAGCCGCTGTCGGATCCGGTGTTCCAGAACAACTGAGCTGGCTGCCGGTAGTGCTGGCTCTTCTGGATTTTGTTGATCTCCTCCTCGAGGTGTCCGTTGGCCGACAGAATGTCCAGGCGCCCATCCAGATCGTAATCAAAGAAGAAGACCCCGAATTTGAGCAGGAGCCGGCTGGCGGGCCCAATCCCCTCGCTGATTGCCGCATCGGTGAACTGCGTCGGGTCGGACTGCTGGGTGTAGAGAGCGATCATCTCGTTGGCAAAGTTGCCGATCACGATGCCTAGGTTGCGGTCGTTCCGATAGCACGCGGCATCGATGCCCATGGCTCCCCGCGTGTTGCCGTAACTGTCGAACGCAATGCCTGAGATCTGACCGATCTCCTCGAAGCGTCCCGCCCCGGCGTTGGTGAAGACCAGATTGGGGGTAGTGTCGTTGGCCAGGATCAAATCGATGCGGCCGTCGTGGTTGATATCCACGGGAGCGATACCGAGGCTTTTGGCGGCTGGAACACCCGTGGCTGGGTTCTTTCGTTGGACGCCACTCCATTCCGAGATGTCGGTGAATTTTCCGTTTCCTTCGTTGCGGTAGAGGTAAGGGAAAGTTCCGGCGAAGGTCATCGGAGGTCCGTAGGCCCGGGTGGATCCGTCGATCTTGAAGCCGACTTCGAAATCGATCTCCCGCGACCAGCGGACATAGTTTGCCACGTACAAGTCGAGGTCCCCGTCATTGTCGATGTCGATCCAGGCCGCGGCTGTGCTCCAAGCCTGGGGATCGCCCGTGACTCCGGCGGAGGAAGCCACCTCCTTGAAGCGCCCGCCGCCCTCATTGTGAAAGAGGCGGTTGGCCCCCACCGCTGTGACAAACAAGTCGACCTGGCCATCATTGTCGTAGTCGCCCACCGCGGCCCCCATACCGAAAAAGCTGACGTCAAGCCCGCTCCCCACCGTCACCTCCTTGAAGCTTCCCTTGCCATCGTTTTGATAGAGAGCGGAGGTGGTGGGGGATTTGCCAGCCGGGACTTTGCCGTCCCACCAGGTCGAGTTGACCAAAAAGAGATCCTGGTCCCCATCGTTGTCGTAATCAAGGAAGGCCACTCCTCCCCCCATGGTTTCGGGAAGCAGCTTTTCTCCTTGGGCTCCGTTGTTGTGGACGAACTGAATTCCTGCGGCGGACGTGATGTCGGTGAATTTGACCCGCGGAGGTGGCGCCACGGGCTTGAGCGCGGGAGCGGGAGCGGTGATGGTGGTTATCTGGGCGGGGCCGGGAGGCTTTTTGCGCCGAGCCACTGCCAGCGTTACCGCGACTCCAATCGCTATCAACACCAAAACGCCTGCGGAGATTTTAAAGGCGCGGCCGATGACCGAGTCGTCGACTTGGGCAATTTCCTCGGGTTCAGGTTGAGGAGGGCGAGAGTTGCTCATCGGGAGGCCTGTTGTTTGATCGGGGCGGCACCATTCGAGGGGAGGCCAAAAGCTCCCGGGCGCTGCGACGGGTAGATGACTATGGCCTGTGCCGCATGGTCGGCCGCTGGATTGTTTCGTCGGGCGATCGTCACAGCGCGGTCGCGGGCATTGTCGTCCGGTCGGTACTTCTCATGCAGCCGCCGGTGTTCGGTCGCCTGAGCGGTGTTGCCGAGTTGGGCATGGATCAGGGCCAGGTTGTAGTGGGCCGTGAGGTTCTCGCTATCGAGTGCCAGAGTCGCTTGAAATCGGTCCATCGCCTGGCGAAGCAACCCTTCCCGCTGTTCCTTGCGCGCCTCCCCCCGTTCCATTTTGGCCCTCTCAAACAGGGTTTGTCCCAGCTCGTTGAGAACTTCGTAGTCTTTGGAAAAATCGAACCCGCGCTGATCGAGCTCCGGATATCGGTCTTCCAGGATGCTTTTAAATTCCGTTATGGCTTTGTCCAGGTAGCCGTTCTGCTTGTTCACCAGCCCGCTGAACCAGGCGACGGTCCATCGGGGCGGCGGCGGGTTCATTCGGCCGGCGCGTTGGAGTGCTTCCACAGCATCCTCCAATCGGCCTTCCTTGAAATAGACGCGTGCCAAGTTCACCGGGCCGTCCGCCCGCCCCAGTCTTTCGACCTGCTCAAACGCGTAGGTGGCCTGGATCAGCTCTCCCTTTTCGCTGCCCTTGTCACCCTTGTTGAGCAGCCCGATTCCATAGTCGTTCCAGCGCATCCACTCGGGGATGGACGAGGGTGGAGGAGCGGAGGCCAGGGCCGGTGCAGACTCGACGGGCAGGCTGAGGCGATCGGAGGAAATGATGCGAATGGGCAGGCTGTTGGAGATCCGGAACGGATCGCCAGCCTGGTGGTTGGTGCCCATGAAGTAGTTGACGAATAGAGTGTCGAACTTCCGGTACTTGAGTTGAACCTGGACATCCAGCGGGGCGGAAAGATCGGGAGGAACGGTGAACTCATAGTGCACCACCTGCCCGGACCCGGGGGGGATCTGGTTGTTGTAGAGCGGAGTGAAGATGTCCTGGGCGTTGCGGCGGTCGATACGGTTTCCGTCCTTGTCCAGCATGTAAACATTGACGAAGTGGGACCATTCGTCGACTTCGCCTTGCGGACCAAGCCCGCCGCTGCGGGCGATCGTGCGTCCGCCGCTGGTGGCCTGGAGATCCACCCAGATTTCGTTCGAATCGACCGTTCCCTGGGAGAAGTGATGGGCCAGGCGCGGGGTCGTCCGCAGCACGATTTCCAGCAGATACTTTTGCCCTCGTTTGAGCGTAGGCAGCGTGGGCCGCAGCGGGGCGAGGATAGGACTGTCGATCGTGCCACCTTCCTTCAGCGCAAAGATATCGACGCGGACGGTATTGGTTCCGAAGGCGTCATGCTCCTTCACGATGTCGTGATCTCCTCGCAGATAGGGCAGGGCGGTGTTCGCCGAGGGAAAGAGATGATCGTGGATGTAGCGTTGCGAGGAGTTGGTAGGGTTGAAAAAGTTGGCGGCGAAGTCCTCGGATGGCTTGAGCGGCATGTGGCAGCCATTGCAGTTCGGCTCTGATTTGGGCGGGTAGTAGAAGGAGCGCGCGCCATGGCCGGATCCGCCGCTGAGCAGATGAGAATCGTAGTGGTTTTGGCCACGCAGCCATTCCTTGTAGTGGGTGACCTCGGCCGGAAGGCTGACCTTGTGGCAGACGGAGCAGTATTCCGCCGACTTCATGAAGGGTTTCAGGAAGGTCTTTTTGTGGAAATCGGGCTTGGCCTTCACCAGCACATTATTGACCCACTGCAGGACATCATTGGTGCTGGTAGCGAAGGGATAGTGGATGGGCTCCTCGATCGTGTAGGCCGAGTTGCCGATGGTGCTGTTGATGTGGGTGATGCTATGGCAGGAGGTGCAGGTGATCCCAGCGTTCGCGGTGGGATGATTCTGCATGTCAAAATTTGGATCATCGAATGCGCCGCTGAACAGCGGGACGACATCGTGGCAACCCGCGCACCAGCGCGAGCTCCGCATGCTCCCCGTTCGCTTCATCGACACCTCGCGGGTCTCTTTGATGCTGAACAGGTAGGCAGGGTTGTTGAACGAACTGAAGTGGTGCGAGCTGTGAAACCATCCTTGGTAGGCATCCTCATGGCACTTCTTGCAATAGTCATCCATCATCAGTGTCTCGGCGGGGATAAACTTGCCCGTCGCGGTTCGCGCCTGGGAGGGTTGGAAGTATTTCTCCCCCTCCTTGGATCCGATTTCGCTTTTCTTGGGATGCTTCGAGTGCAGCGCGACACTTCCCAAAACCAATACGCCGACCGCGGCGGCCCAGCGGAGCCCGATCTGCCATTTGATCCGCGGTCCGGCCAATCGATGCAGCACATACAGCCACATGGCGATCAGGGGGGTGATGACATGGGCCCAGTAGATCGGGCTCCGGACGTTCGGGTTCTTGATCGAGAAGAAATCGAAACGCATCAGCGCCACACCGGAGACCAGGAGGATCAAGGAGCAGATGAAGAGGGAGTAACCTACCCGCACCGCTCTGCGATTGGGGCGGTCATAAGAGTTGCGAGCGTGGATGATCCCGAAGATCACCACTGGGACAATGAGGAGCAGCCCAAGCGCCAGATGCGCGCCGAACATCACCATGTAGAAGTAGTTCTGGTAGGATAGTCCTTTGAACCACTCCAGGAACGTGATGCTGGCCAAGTACACGGAGTTCGCGCCCAGAAGAGCGAACAACCCGAAGATGACACCTAACAAGAGGCGCAGACGCGGACCAACCGCTCTCACATATTTGCGCTTAGGCAGGAGTGGGTCCGAAGCGTCCGGCGGAGTGGAATGGGAATCACTGCTCATGGATCGATCATGTCATTTCGTGCCGTCTCGTCCTGCTCTGTTGAGTATCGGTCGCCCGCCAGATTTGATAAGCATCTTGCTAGCTGATTGAAATGTAGAGCTTTAGCCGGGCCTCAGGCGAGCCTGCTGGGACAGAACGGCTGATTTGAGGGGCGAACGGGCAAGAATGCTCGAATGCTTCATCCCGCCAGCACACGTTTCCGCTCAGGGTCGAGCGGGGTCTTCAAGTGCGGGGTGGCTGCGTAACGCTTGCCGGAGATCACAATTTCATATTTCCCGGATAGCAAAAAGTCGCGACTGACTTTCTCTGAGTGCTTCACGTAGCCCAGCCCCACGGCGGCGTTCAAGGAGTGGCCATACGAACCGGAGGAGGTGTAACCCACAGCCGAGCCGTTGCGTAAAATGGGCTCGCTGCCCCACAGCACCGGCTCGGGATCCTGAAGGACAAATTGCACCAATTGTCGCTTCCAACCGTTGGATTTTTGAAGCAGCAGCGCCTCGCGGCCGAGAAATCCGCCGGGTTTATCCCAGGCAACGGCGAAGCCCAGTCCCGCCTCGAGCGCGGTGTCGTCGGGCGAGAGGTCGGCGCCCCAGGCCCGATAGCCTTTTTCCAGTCGGAGCGAGTTGATGCTGTAGTGTCCGGCGTTAACAACGCCTAGGTCGCGTCCTGCGCTTATCAGGGAATCATAGACCAGCGTCGCCTGACTGACAGGAACGTGGAGTTCCCAGCCCAGTTCGCCGACGTAGGTCAAGCGGAGCGCGCGCGCAGTGGCCATGCCTATGGCGATCTCCTGGGCTCGGCCGAACGGGAAAGCCTCGTTGGAAAGATTGGCGTCGGTGAGACGCGACAGCAGTTCGCGGGATCGAGGCCCCATCACTCCGATCACGCTGTAGGCTTCGGTAATATCGGTCGCCTGGGCTTGCTCCCCGGGCAGGAGGTTCCGTCGGAACCAATCCAGATCCCGCACCGTCTGGGCCGTGCTGCCGATCAAGTAGAAGGTGTCGGCGGACAGCCGGACCGCCGTGAGATCGTTCTCGAATGTCCCGCGCCGATTGAACATGCCCGTGTAGACGGACTTCCCCACCGGCACATCCATATCCGCGGCGCAGAGCCTCTGGAGGACACCCAGAGCGTCTGCTCCGCTGACCAAGTACTTGGAAAAACCGCTCTGATCGAAAACGGCCACCGTCTCGCGGCAAGCCAAATGTTCACGGCGATGTGCGTCGAACCAGTTCTGCCGGCCAAAGGAGTAGTTCATGGTCGGCTGGGTGCCGGGGGATCCAAACCACAGAGGACGTTCCCATCCATTCCGGCTGCCGAAACAGGCGCCTTGTTGGGCAAGTCGGTCGTGGAGCGGTGTCTTTCGCAGGTTGCGGGCCGATTCGAACTCGCGATTGGGCCAGGCCATCTGGTAGTGCAGTCCAAGCACCTCGGTCACCCGTTCGCTCAGAAAGCGACGGTTGTTGGCCCAAGGAGCAAAGCGCCGGATATCTACCGACCACAGATCTAGCGTTGCTTCGCCCGCGATCATCCACTCGGCGAGATATTTTCCAGCGCCTCCGGCGCTGGCGATTCCAACCGAATTGAAGCCGGCGGCGACGAAGAGGTGGCGCAGCTCGGGGGCCTCGCCCAGGATAAAATTGTTGTCGGGCGTAAAGCTCTCGGGCCCGTTGACGAACTTCTCAAACTTGCAGTTCTGGAGAGCGGGAATGCGGTGGCGCCCGTTGGCCAGGGGGACGGCGAACTTGTCCCAGTCCGCTTCCAGGAGCTGGAACGAGAAGCGGTCCGGGATCTGGTCCACATTCCAGGCTTTGGAGTAGTCTTGGAAAGCGCCCAACATCACCCCGCCGGATTCACCGCGAAAGTAGATGCACAGGTCGGGGTCTCGTCCCACGGGCAACTCATCGAACGCACCGGGGATGGGTTCGGTTACCACATAGTGATGCTCCACCGGGTAGAGCGGAATGGTCACGCCGCAGCGGCGTCCCAGCTCCCGGGTCCACATGCCGCCGCAAAGAACCACGTACTCGGCCTTAATGGAACCCTGGTCGGTTTTGACGCCGGTTGCCCGGCCGTCGCGATGCTCCACCTCGAGCACTCGAACGTTTTCCAAAACGAGCGCGCCCCGGCTGCGGGCTCCCTTGGCGAGGGCTACGGGGATCTCTTTGGGGATGACTTTTCCGTCCAGAGGCAGCCAGGCCGCCCCCAGCACATCATCGATACGGATGAGCGGCCATTTCTCGAAAGCCGCTTCGGGGCTGATCAGATGCGCCTCCACGCCGAACAACTCCGCCATGGCCATGGTTCGCCGCAGTTGGATCATCCGGTCCTCCGACTTGGCGACGATGAGGCTGCCCACCTGCTTCCAACCGATCGAGTGTCCGGTCTCCTGTTCAAGACTGGCGTAGAGTTCGGCGGTGTACTTGTTGATGCGGGTCATGCTATTGCTGGTCCGCAGCCGGCCCACCAGCCCGGCTGCGTGCCAGGAAGTGCCACCGGCCAACTGATTCTGCTCCAGCAGGACGACGTCCCGCCAGCCGAGTTGGGTGAGATGATAGGCCACGCTCGCGCCGATGACACCGCCACCGACGACCACGACCTTGGTTTCGCGAGGGAGAGAGGTTTGAGAGGACATTATATCTTCGTAGTGTTGCGTCGGCATCGCACGGACGCGCTCTGATGGACTGCCCGACTTGACCCAGAAAAAACAGCGTTAAAAGTTCAGCAAATAGGCCCACGAAAGCAACGAGAAAACGAGGCGGGGGAGCTCTGGGGCTGTGGTTATTTCCGAGTGACGGGAGGGTATGATCGGAAGTGGCAGGCAGACTGCAGCTTCGACGTGGCAAGTCCTAGGGCTCTTGTGGGCTCGACGCAATCAGAACTCCTAAACTCAATCGAATCGCTTCCCGATTACTCCTTTGGCTCTCTAGCTTCAAACTTTCGTGCTCCCCCTGGAATCTCATACACGTTCGTCGTCCCGCGCGGCCAGCGGACTTCCAATCGGGTTGGGCTCTTCGATAAACGGGTTGCCAAGTATACCCTAGGCGAGGATTGAGAAAGATAGCCGCCACCCGCATGAACTTCGAAGGTCTGCACCGATTGTTTGTCCCGAATCACCCGCAGCCCGGCTCCAATACCCGTGGGATTTCCTGGCGCTCCACTCAGGCTGATCTCGAGGGCTGCGTTGGTGCCACGGGCCTGGTTCTCGAGTGTCAACAGGGAGGCGTTGTTCTGGGCGATCAGGACATCGGGGCGTTGATCGCTATTGACGTCCATGGTCACCATGGCTCGAGAATCTCCGGCTGCCAACAGTCCACTCGCGCGCGGCGACACCGGCTGGAATCCCCCCCGGCCATTGCCGCGCAGCACCAAGCCCATGCCCCCGTTCAAGGCTCCGATGTCCTGTTGGGAAGCGGAGAAGTTCTGGGCTAGGATGATGTCCTCGTTCCCGTCGGCATCGAAGTCGCGCACCGCGACGCCGAAGCAGGGCGCACCCTGTGCGAGGATTGGTAAGGCGGTGAATTCGAATCGGCCTTTTCGCACATTGCTCAGGACCCCAGTCTCCAAGGTGTTCATCTCCAACCGGCGTCCCTTCCTCGCGAGAGAATCGGTCAGCCACTCCGCGAGAGGGGCTCGTGCGTAGGACTCTGCATCGGCGTAGCGGTTGAGGAGGGAAGGGATCACCTGG
Source organism: Verrucomicrobiales bacterium (assembly GCA_016793885.1). Taxonomy (NCBI): domain Bacteria; kingdom Pseudomonadati; phylum Verrucomicrobiota; class Verrucomicrobiia; order Verrucomicrobiales; species Verrucomicrobiales bacterium. The sequence continues at coordinate 5,318 of JAEUHE010000107.1, read as the reverse complement.
CCTAAAGTCTCCCAGCGGCGTCGGGGCAGCAGACGATGATCCTCGAAATACGCCTCGATCCATTGCGGCGTTCCACTCCCGTCGAAGTCCCCATAAAAAGCGACGGAGGGTTCGGTGGCGGTGGCCCGGTAAGGTGTATTCAGACCGAGGTTGCCGACCACGAAGTCGATATCTCCGTCGTGATCGAAATCTCCTCCCGCGATACTGGTCCACCATCCGGTCCGACCCAGCCCGGCCGCGGCCGAGGGAACCTCCATCAGCGTCCCCTCGCGATTCGAGAACAGCCTGACCTGGCCCCATTCGTGAGTGACGAGCAGATCAAGCCATCCATCCTCATCCACATCCGACCACATGGATCCGGTGACCATGCCGGTTTCACGCAATTGCGGAGCCAAGCCATCGGTTGCATCGGCCAAGGTACCGCGCTCGTTGCGCAGGAGCCGATTGCGAGCCGCGTGGGGATACCGGCCCGGGATGCTTCTTCCTCCCACAAAAAGGTCCACGTCGCCGTCCCGATCGAAGTCAGCCGCCGAGACGGTGCTTCCGGAGTCGACATCGGGGGGCAGGGTGGTTGGTGGAGCCAACGCGAAGTCGCCCTTCCCATCATTGACGTAAAGCCGGTCGGCCAACACCGGTTCGCCCTCGGCACACTCAACTCCGCCCGATACGACGTAGAGATCCAGATCTCCATCGCTGTCGAGGTCGAAGAACAACGCTCCGAGGTCCTCACTCGGCGCCGCGGCGTGGAAGGCCGGGCAGGTGAGCTCGGTGAAGCTGTGGTTGGCGTCCTGGATCCACAGGCTTCCAGCAGAACCAGCGGCTCCGCCCAGATACATATCCTCTCGACCATCCCCATTGACGTCCCCACACGCCAGCCCGGGGCCCCAGCGGGACAAAGCCCAGGGGAGGAGTGGTTCCCGGGTGAACTCATCGAAGTCCTGTTCCCGATGCTGGGCATGGGCTAGGCGAGAGGTGTGCCGGAACCAGGACGGTCGTACCGGAGGCTCGGGGGCTGGGGGAGGACTCTCGGATGGTTCGGTGATGGTCAACCATTGGTTGGCCGCGATGTTGGCAAAGGACTGGGTATGCCCGCTGGGCCACTCCACCGTGAGTTTTTCCGCTTGGGTTTCTTCGCCTAGGCCAAACTGTGCCAGTGGTTCATTGGCTGAAATGAATCCACTGGCCAGGGTGAGCCGGCGCACTTGCTGCCCGCGACCGGTTTCGATCCGAATCGTGGCGCCGATGCCCCCGGCATTGCTCCGAGTTCCTTTGAGGCGGACTAGCAACCGCCCCCCGCTGGGACTATCGTTCCGATAAACCAAGGGTTCCTCCCCGAACGACATCACCACCAGGTCGAGGTCGCCATCCCGATCCAGGTCCGCCACCGCCGCTCCGTAAGACGCACTGGGCGCGCTCAGCCCCCAGGCTTCGGCGACTGGGGTGAACCTCAGGTCTCCTTGATTTCGAAACGCAAGATTGGGCTCCTTCAAGACCGGAGTGGACAGCCAATTTCGGTTGCCGCGATCCTTCATCCGCTTGAGCCGGTCGGTGTTGACGAAGTCCCGCGCCATACCGTTCGCGACGAACAGATCCACCCATCCATCATTGTCAAAATCGCCAAACTTGGGAGACCAGGTCCAATCCGTTCCGGAGACGCCCGCGAGCTGGCTGATCTCGAAGAGCCGGGATCCTCCTGTGCCCAGGAAAAGAGTGTTTCGAGGGTATTGTTTCGGCGTTGCCACTCGAAGGAACCAGGACTCCTTTTCATCGACGAAAATCTGCATGCGTCGGAGATGAGTGGATCCGCTCATGTCGGTGGCTAGGAAATCGAAAAGGCCATCATTATTGATGTCGGCTGAGTCTGAACCCATCGAGGACCAGGGGATGCAGGGTAGGGCCGAGATAGTGACGTCCGAAAATGTCCCATCCTTTCGGTTTTCGAAAAGTCGGTCGGAGCCTTTGTAATCATTGCTGACATATAAGTCGGGCCATCCATCGGCGTTGTAGTCCCACCAGTGGCTCGCCAGCCCGATCTCGTTGCCGATGATCCCGGCCTTTCGAGCCCCCTCTTCGAACCCACCCTGGCCATTCCCATGGTAGAGTTGATCGCGTTGTCCGGCGATGATCAGCTCGGATCGTCCTTCCCCTTTGGACATGATTTCGAACAGCTCCTTGAAGTCCGGGTTGACCTCCAGCTTTCGCCCCTCCCCGACCTGGATGACGCCGCGGGCGAAGCTGTCCTTGGAGGATCGGGGCAGCCGCGACTCGCTGGTGACGGCCAGTCGATGAGTCACCAGGTGGGCATCGATCCACCCGTCTCGGTCGTAATCCTCAAAGGCGAAGGCCACGCTGGCACCGGAAAAATCCAGGCCTCGGGCCTTCGACTCATCCTGGAAGACGCCCTTTCCCTGGTTGATGAACATCAGGTTCGGGGCGTTGAATACGGCAACCGCGAGATCCAGGTCGCCATCGTTGTCAACATCCACGGCCGTCGCTCCCGCACACCATTTTCCCGTCGCGCGCACTCCCGCCTGCTCGCCGATTTCTTCAAAGCGCCAGTTCCCGAGATTGCGATAAAGGCGGTTTCCCTGGTCATAGTTCGTGAAGAAGAGATCCGGCCAGCCATCGCCATCCATGTCTCCGACGCAAACGCCGGCGCCGCCACCCTGGTCCTGCAGGAGCTCGAAGGCTCCATGAGCTGGAAACCGGTGGACTAGCTGGATGCGAGTTTCGGCGGAGGGCAGTCGGCTGAACTGCATGGCCTGGCCGTCGCCGCTACGTGGTGACAGCGGAGCAACTTGAAGCGACCCGGGTGCGGCCAGCATTGCACTGGTGCTGGTCCAGAGGCCAAGCAGCCAGCTCGCCGTTGGGGGCGATGCTCGGAGAAGGCTCCTCACACGTCGATTTGCGCTGGTCACGAGTCGGTTCAAGATGGGTTGGCCGCAGACTACGGAGGCAAGGCTCGCGAGACAAGGTCGAGATCGATTTCTGATTCTCATGGGATTTTTCCGCTTCCCGCTTGACCCGCGCGGAAGCTCTCCATAGGTTCTCATTCCACAGACCCCAAACAGTTAAAACCCCAAGCAAAGTGTATTCTTTGTCTGGGCTCCTCGTGATTCTGCGTGCTCGTTTTACGAGGGTGGTAAGGAAATGGAACAATCAACAGTAAGGAAAGTACGTATGATAAATCATCCCCTACTTAGTACCTCCCTAAGCCTATTCCTATTCAGTGCCGGCCTTTGCCTGGCTGATCGGGCCACGCTCGACGAGACGAAGACGCAGTTTGCGCTGCCACTGGAGACGGCGCCGACGATTGACGGAGTGATCGACACAGCGGAGTGGAATCGGGCGGCCGGAGCGAACAACAACTGGCGGACCCGGATTGTGACGGTGACCGATGCCGAGGGCAACTCGGTGCAGGAGATTCGTGGAGGGAGCATTGGCGATGCGGGGACGGTTCCGGCGGACGATGCGGACTTGAGCTTCTCGATCTTCGCGGGCTATGACGCGGACTACCTGTATGTGGCGGTAAGGGTGAGGGACAGCGCGGTCGTGAGCGACAGCGCCGCCGAAGGGAGTGCGAATGGGACGACGTGGATGGACGACAGCGTTGAGGTGTTTATCGATGGGGACAACAGCAACTACCCGGTGCGGGACACCTTGGGCAGCACGCCTGGAGTGGTGGGCACGGGAGGTCAGTATGTGATCACCGCCAACAATGCCTATCGTGAGGCGGAGGCCGGCAACCCTGGTTATGGGGAAGAGGCGGATAAGGCGTGGTATGCGAAGACCACGGTGACCGCGACCGGGTATGATGCAGAGTTTCGGATCGCGTTGAAGTCGATCGGCAATCCGGCGGTGGGTGAGAACATTGGGTTCACGGTGGGGGTGAACGATGACGACGACAGCGGCGTCGGTGAGCGGCAGGTGATCTGGGTAGGAAAGCCTCACACCGAATGCAGCTATGGCAATTTGGTGCTGGGGCATCGGTCGTATACGGCGCCGAAGGTGACGGAGTCGCCGGTGGTGGATGGGGTGATCAATGCCGCGGAGTATGCCGGAGCTGAACGGATCAGCCTGGACGGAACGAGCGGGAACAGCGAGTTGGATGGTCTGGCGGATGGATTCGCCCGCGGAGACCTGAACTATCGAGCCTGGGCGGTACATGACCAGGATGCGGTGTATGTCGCGGTGGACGTGGTGGATGATCAGATCTTTACGGAGAGCGCGGCACCGGGATCGGAGGACGGGAGCACCTGGGAGGATGACAGTGTGGAGATCTTCTTTGATGCGGATCACAGCAAGGATCTGGCCCGGGGCACCAAGCTGTATGAAGGCCAGTATGTGCTGACGGCCAACGGGGCCTGGCGTGACAATGAGGCGAACAACCCGACGTTTGGCGAGGAGGGCGACTGGTATGCAGTGTCCAAGCCTTCGTTCAAGGGGTATCAGGTGGAGTTCAAGGTCAAGAAGACAGCGCTGCTGGATCCGGCCGATGGCACCGTGATGGGTTTCAACGTGGCCGTGAACGACGACGACGGCGCCAATCGCAAGTCCCAGCTCAACTGGGATGGCCGTCCGCACAGCGAGTTCACCTATGGACAGATCGTCCTTGGGGGCGGGACGGACGGAAGCACACTGCGAATCAGCGGAGTTGAGCAGTCGGGCAATAACGTCAAGTTGACGTTTATCGCCTCGAACGCGGGGGCAACGTATGCGGTCGAGACGGCCTCAAATATCGCTGCTCCACAATGGGGTGCCGTGGGAGGCGTTTCGTTTGGCGTGGGAGCGGGCGGCAGCCTTACCGCCACCTTCCCGAAGCCCACGGGCAAAGCCCAATTCTATCGGGTGAACGCTCAATAATCGAAAGGCCCTCGCGTTGGTTGAATGAGTCTCACACCCCTAGTCTGGCGCATCCAGGCTAGGGGTTTTTGTTGGGTATGGGCGGCGTTGGAGGTTGAGGCAACGGATCCAGCAACGCGGTCAATGCGGCGACTGCTAGTCGATTTAAGGTTGGGAGAGACTCTGTCGAGCCCGCGCAGGCCCAATAGTGCAAGGGTCGGATGAGCTGCGGCGAGGAGCGATAAAGAGTCATCGAAGTCAAGAGGCCTATCAGGGGAGCTTCGGTGTATGGGTGCGAGGGTGGGGCTAAGATGGCGTGAAGGAACATCGGTGTCGTGCCCTGAGCATTACCCACAAGTTCGGAGGGCTTCCTCCCTATCCCAACGGGATTGCGCCTCAAAGCCCAGGGTTGGGAGGAACGAGCTACCCTGGGGAAAACGCCATAGAATCCACAACCCCATCGTGGGTTGCGAACC
>JAEUHE010000106.1 GCA_016793885.1 Verrucomicrobiales bacterium | reverse complement strand
CCAACGGAAGGTCTGGGAAACGCTCCTCCAAATGCAGCAAATAACCGCCGAATACATGCTCTCAAACCTCCCCAATCCTCCTCGTCGCAAACGTCTCTCCAAAAAACGCTTAGGACTTAACTAACCGCCATTCGGATCTGATCCCTGATCGTTCCAGTCCCAAAACCTCGCATTGATTCTAGGAGAGGCGAATCCCACTCGGGAGGATCCGCCCCCTCAAAAGCCGGTTTCCAGTGGTGATTCGACTGTCCTGTAATCACTGCGACCAAATCCGGCTTCTAAGAATGGCACTGCAATTTTTGGGACAACGAACATGATTAACTGGAAATCACGACCGCCTTTTGGCCACTTGGCTCTGGCGACTGTCATCGCGACGGCTTTCCTCCTGGCTGCTACCCGTTCGACTGCCGATGAGTGCAGTGGCACGCCGCCGCCAAGTCTTACGGCGGGAGCCGACAAATCGGTGGAGTGCGGAACACCGTGGAGTTTCGATCCCGTCGTCGCCATCGATGCCAGCAACAACCCACTCTCGACGGAGATTGTTTCCACCACCACCAACATCCTCACGCCAGGGCTGATCGCCGTGGACCGGACCTGGCGGGCAATCGACGCTTGTGGAAATGAACGTGAAGCAACACAGCGCGTAACGGTGCATGAGGCCGGTCCTCCAGTGATTGTTTGTCCCACGGACATATCAGTGGATTGTCCAAGGCATGTTTCCTTCGCGGTGACTGCTACGGCCGACTGCCCATCCTCCACCGTCACTCTGACCACCATACCTCCGAGTGGCAGCTTTTTTGTGGCGGGGGTCCATACGGTCGTGTGCACCGCCGTGACCGAGAGCGGCCTAAGATCCGAATGCCAGTTCAAGGTTACGGTGGCGGGGAACTGCGACCTCCCCTTCTTCGGAGGGACGGCCGCAGTGGTAGAAGGGAACGCCCAAGCCGCCCTAAGGGCCGACGGCTCGATGCGGCTTCACCAGATTGGCAGCTCCGGCGACGATGGGATAAGACTCATCTTCGGAGGTGCGGATGTGATCCGCGTGAATTTTGATCGCTCCATCCAAGCCGGCGAGTTGCCTGCCGGTGCGGTGTTCGTCGCCAAAGCGCTCGACGAATCCGCAAGGGAACTGGCCTCGATGCGTCTCCAGCGGCATGGGACATTCGCGGTCTTCGAACTCCTTCCAAATTTCAGAGCCTTAGGTTCTTCGACTTACCGGCTTCGAGTCTACAAAGGCAGCCAGCTTCTCTACGAGTCGGCCGGCCGATCGGTGCCAGCCCCCAATCAGTTTCCGCTCCGAGACCAAGTCTTCCTGGATGCGATTCCACTGGCCATTCGGGTGGAGAACCGGTCGGAGGATGGGGTGACGTTCATCACCTCGTTCGGGGGACCCTCCGGGATCTCCCTCTACAATTCGGGAAACCCCCTGGGCTTCTCGGCTGACCGACTGGAACTAGTTGCCGAGCCCGTCGAGGGGATCCGATCGCGCTCCCCACTTTCAGAACTTGACCTCCGGATGAGCGGCGTCGCGGAGCGGGTTATCGCCAGCCTAGCCCTTACACATTTCCGACAAGAAATCCGCGGCAGCCAGGGGATCCTCTGCTCAGCGTCGACCGGCCACCTGCGTCTCCTATCGCAGCCCACGATCCCTGCATCGCTGGAGTTACCCACCTGGCCCATCCCACCACCTGCTTGGAAGCCGTTGACTCCCGTCGGATATTTTGATGACTACGAGGTCGACAATCCTTCGGGCTTTTCCGGTTACTGGAAGGATCAAAACCCACTTGGATATGCAGCCGACTGGGATGTGAAGTTCGACCTGACCGATAAAGCCTCTACTTGGCTCCAGCAACCAGGATTTCGTCCCGGAAAATCCCACGCCGAGCTCAAGTTCGGTGAAGGAAGCCTGTACGCTCCCGGTGCCGAACTGCGGTTTATCGCCGGGGGCGTCGGAAACACACTGCCTGGATCTTCAAGCGTCACGATGGGTTTTCTCCTCTTCCGAGAGAACGGAGGAAAGATCGAGCTGAGCGCTGGATTTCCCAAGACATTCCCCGACCCACCGCCCGCACGACATCGGTGCGAGATATTCCTGGCCGACGGGACGATGCGGGCAATTGAAGGAACCCGGCCCTCCGTCAACTTGGATCTGCTTCACGTCCCTCCAGGAACCCTCAAGGCCGAGATCGCTTCGGACATGCGATTGGCTTTAGCAGTGAACTTCGATGGGCTTCCGGTCCGAGCAATCCTAGAGGATGGCGAGGCGGTTCAAGTGGTTTCGCTGCACTGGACAGATAGCCAAGTATCCCAACCTCCACGTTGGACACCGGGCAGTATCCGTGCCCTGGTCCTCGCCGGCAAAAAGGTTGAAGACTTCTTGGTCCGCGATCTCATCAGCCACGCGGACAACCCAACACCGAGCCTCTTCTTTGCGGGCCATCGAGTCCGACCCATCGGAAACATCGACTTCAGACTCGATCCGGTGGGCACGCTGGCGCTCAGTGGCTTGTCACAAAGCGGAAGGGATGGTGTGTCGATCGAGTTCAACTCGGAAACGGACAGGAATCCGAGCCCACCACCGGGAGCCATCACGCTGGGCACCGTGAATCTCGGCTACGTGCCAGTAAGCCCAGTCCAGTTTCCTCGAGTGGGAGCCAGTCTCCAGGTGCAATGGGTAGGCCACGACTCGGGAGACGGATCAGCAGAGGGTTGTTGCCCGGTCTACGCCGCTCTCGGCGGGAGGAATCTGAACGATGGAAGTCCCTACTTCTTCGCGACGCGCTTCCCTGCCTTGCATTCAACTCGCCACACGCTCCGGTTGTTTCGCGGCGATCAGCTGGTGTTTGAGCAGAATGGGCGAGTGAACGAGGCGGAGGGTGCTCGAGGCAATCTGCTTCCCAGCATCCTGCCGGACACGGTGACCGCAGTCGCGGTGGGGGGGCAGTTCACATGGGTGTTGGGTTGGAACCGCATCCTTTGGATAACCAGCAACGATTCGAGCGGTTCCAAGGACTTCCTGGCGGATCGGGTCGAGATTCTGGCCGAAAACGGCGAGAGCGTCCCCATCACGTCCGGTTCTTTGGAGGTGCGAGCCAGCCACATCGACACGTTGCGTCTGCTCAACCTGGGAGATCGAACGGATCCGTTGGTTCCAACGCTCAACTTCGGAATCGCCGACGGACATCTCAGACTGGACTGGTCCAGAACTGCCATGGGCATCCCGAAGCTTCAACTCAGTCACTCGGTCAACGGACCTTGGACCACCGGCATGGCAAACCCCGTCGCCGACGAACGCTGGGCCTTTGACCTGGAGACTTCGGCCGACGAAGGCTACGCACGCCTGGTCACTCCGGATCTCTCGGAAGGATGCGTCAACTTCCTTACCCAAAGTCCAAGGGAAAGGCCCAATCCATGGAACGTCTCGGGTTGGACCTTCGAACGGTTTGACAACGAGGATACGCGCACACGGGTAAACCGGATCCTGGAATCTTCAGGAAGGGGTGCGCTGGAGGTGGATTCGCGGATGGACATGGAATTGCCGACGCCGGGGCGGGAAGTGGACATCGGATTCGTTCATTCGGGAGCTTCCATCAAGTGGGAGGCGTTCGACGATTTGGGAAAGGCGGATGAGATCTTGGTGCCACCCCATGCAACGAGAGGCCGCCAGGAGTTGGTGACACTGCGAGCGCGGGAACATCGGCCGCTGCGCCGTCTCAAAGCCACCGTAATTGGGGATGCTGTCGCACTCCGCGAACTCTGCCTTCGCGCCCATAAATCGCGGGACGATGCCAGCAATTTTGCCTGTTTACCGCTGTGGACAGCCGAGGGGGGGGAGGTCCCCAATCCCTGGATTCAAGGGGACCTCACCTTCGCCGCTAGCAATGCCAGCGGACCGCTGCCCAACGGCCGCATCAGCCGCTATGGCAGTTCTCAGTCGGCTTATGATACCGTTGGATACGAGGTAACCTACCAGCTTGAGCTAACCCTTACCCATCCCCGACCGTTCGTGGAGTTGGAGTTTCTTTCCGGCTCAGGACAGATTGAATTTCAACCTTACGATGACTTGGACACGCCCCTGCCGCCCTACCGTTTGAACCGAGTGACGGCGACCAGCGGAGAAACCGTCAACTTCAAGAGCGGCTTGCGCGGCATCCGAAGAATCGTCATCACCACGCCCAAGGGCCTCACGCGAATCCTGAAGATCTGCCTGGGGGAATTGCCAGCGCCCGTCTGTCGGGATGCCGCCAGCCTTGCAGCTCGGCCGCTCAGGAACCCACAACCCGTCGGTGATACCGTCTGGACATTCCGGAATGCATCGGGTGATCTGGCGACATCCGCGATCCTTACCGATCCAAGCGGAAGCGAGGCCGGTTTGGAACTGACCGCGGATACGGCAATTGAGTTCGCAACCGACCAGCACGCTGTCGAGCTGCGGCTGTTAGTGGCGGAGGGTGCTGCCACCCTTTCCGCCGAAGCGACGACGTTGGGTGGACGCAATGCTGCCAAGTTGCCTGAAGCAATCTACGCGTCGGGGGTTCACAGCTTGACTCTTACAGACTATTGCACCATCGGGTGTGGTGAGAACATCCGACGTGTGCGTCTTAAGTTATCGAATGGCAAAGCGTCGGTGAGTCGGGTCTGCACTCCCACGAAGAGGGAGAACTAAGGTTCGGGATCGGGGCCAACGGAGGCCGGTGCCGTGACGCTCCAGGCCTGGAGCGAACGCGAACCGAGGGTCCCAATATCCACTCGCATGCAATGACTCTCGGGGCGAACGCAGGACAATTCCAGGATGGTTTTCAACTCAGGCACAAAATCGGCGCCGCACCGCTGACGCAATGATTCAACTGCAGGTATCCATCCATAGAATCGCGTCGCAGGATCGACTGCGTGCTCAAAGTTGGGATCGTCTTGTGCCGAGGTGTTGTTGAATTTCGTGATGCGCACGGCGATTTCACGCCCAGCCGCTTGAACCGCCGGAATCAGTTCCTGTGGAGGAGAGGGCAGCATCCCCACGCACTTCAACGCAGCGTGCGCGAGCTCAGCATCAGGGCTGACGACCAGTTCCGCCAGTTCGGCCACCAGATTCGAGCGGCTGCTGATCAGCTGCAAGGCCCGCTGCGTATGCGATTGCTCGTACGCTAAATACGGGAACCAAGCCTGGATGGGGGAATCCGCTGGAATCGCCAGAAAGGCCTCCTCTGCCCTGGCAGCCTGCTCAGACATCAGCTCCTCGTGAGTCGGCATCGGGGCTGGCAAAGGTATTTTCTGAAGCCGAAAGCGACAGGACATCTTGTCCGCTGGCCACGGCTCTCCGTTCATCTGCTGCCGAGGAATCCAGGCGCTCCACGCCAAGAACTCCCGCCCAGGCCGCCTCGGCAACGGCAGCAGAAATCCAAACGCCTCTTGGGCATCTTTTGGAGCCAGACTGACGCTGCGTTTACCTCGTTCGGTGAACAAGCCGACGGTAGTCGGAACGATCCATTGTCCGCCCTCGAAACGGGCGGAGTTGGTATGAACGTTACCATAATCGCGTTTACGACAGGTATGTCCGGAGAGGGAGGCGAATGTGTAGAGCCATTCCCCTTGCGCTGTGGGCGGATTCGTCCCGTGGAAGGTATTCGGAAATCGGAACTCGACCTCCAAGGTCAACTCCTGTCCATCGATCTCGGGAGGAACGTCGGCCAGCAGTCGGCAGAACACGGCGGCGAGACCCGCGATGACCACAACCACGCCAAGGGCCGCCGCCAGTTCCTTACCGAGTCCGGGACCAGAATACCCAACGACGAGCCTCGAAGCAACGAGTCCGAGAATGAATCCCAAGACACCCCCCGCCACCCCCAGGAACATCACAAAAAAGCCCGAGCCACCCTCCCGGGAAGAGACATGATACCAGGACACGCAGGCATTCGCCAGAAAACCGGCCAGCAAAAGGCCAACGGCTCCGGAACCCACCGCCGCTACCATGGAATTCAGCCAACTCATAAACATTTTGCTACAGAAATCACTCGGTTAACCAACGCAACCAGGTAGGCCCTTGCCAGACGGTGGGCCGCCAGTCCCACCCCGCGCGAGTGACCGCCTCGATCAGCGGCGATTTCATTTCGTTCAGGTTGAATGTATAGGCGTAGTCGAGCTCCGGCTTAAACCGGCCCTGATCATCGATCTGAAGTCCCAACACGCGATGGTGCTCATATTTAAAGAACACGATTCCGAGCATGGCTTTCCATTCCATCTGAGTGCCACCGCGCCCGGCCGACCAATCAAAGGCCCGGACATAATCTGTGGCCCGGACTTTGTGTGAAGCTTCGTCCAGCATAAGCCGAATTCGAAAACTACGTTTCATTCCCCGGACTCTGGCCAGGTCTACCCACTTGGCATCCGCATACTTCCAGGTAACAAACAGCTCGTTGGACGAAGCCGCTACGCGGAGGCCTTCGGCTGGGAGGGTGTCAGAGGATTGCTTCTGAGTCCTGAGTGTCATCCAGATCATTCGCTTCGCAGTTCAAAAGGTAATCTGTCGTAGCAGAGCCCCCGCAGCGACAGGC
>JAEUHE010000105.1 GCA_016793885.1 Verrucomicrobiales bacterium | reverse complement strand
CATGCGGTTGCGCAGCAGGTTTTTGCGAAAACCGAGGCGTGAGGAGCGAGCGTATTGAGCGAAATACGTAAGCGACGAACAACGAAGGATTTCGCAAAAAAATCAAGCAAACGCGTGCTGAACGACTGCATGGATTGGGCTGTAGGAGCCGCCGTGAGAAGGCTTCCCCCACCGGAACCGGACTCCCGATAATCTCACACGAAGCCACAAAGGTCCCGATGGGAAGAGGCCCGAGGTTTAAACCGCAAGGGACGCAAAGGACGCGATGAGGAATCGAAGGAAGGACAAAAACGGAGTTCTTCTTTTCGCTGCAGACATAGCGTCCTTTGCGTCCATTGCAGTTAAATAGTCCTCGGAATAGTATTCCGTGGGCAACCCAATCCCCTTCGGCTTTTGCCCGCACATCCAGCGCAGCATCCCTCATTTTCAACGACTTCCACCTCGACTTTTGATCATTCGCGGGGTAGCTTAGCCACGCGAAACAAAGACCGAGGAATGTGGTATCCCCAAGGTAGGACGAGTGATTGCGGGGCGGTGTCTTGGGGAGTCGGCGAGAGCGTAGCGGGTGAAGGAGCAGATCACGGTGAAAGGGGCATCGGAGAGTGCCAACTACGAAATGGGGTTAGCGTTCATCCGAACCCCACGGGCGGCAGCCTTTCTCGATTTTTCTCACACAGAGGCCGCAGAGGTCACGGAGGGGATTGCACGTTGCGAATTGTTCTTGGTTCCCAGACGGAGCAGCGTATCACTCAGGATGCCAGGTACCCGGAACCCGTAGGGTTCCCAGACATTAGCCGGGCGATCGCACATCCCCGGAGCGTGGGATTTGATCTCGGAGCACCCCGTAGGGCGTGCCACATTCTGCCGTTAATAGATAATTCGGCGATCCTGTGGCTACTAACCAGGAAACCAGCCAATCACGACGCAATGTACCTTCCAATAAATAATAACGACGCGATACTCCGGCCGTTAGTAGATAAACTGGCACGGGGGGCTGCCGTTCAAGAACAATGTTGGGCAAACCAGTATGTCGTGGAATGACAGGTCCCCGAGGTGGCATGGCGACAAGCGGCCCCGTGTCGAACCCACAAAGCTTGGCATCCAGGGCCAGGAGTATGCTCGAGTGCTTTATGGTGCGGGCGAGGGTGATCCTGATAGTCCGACGTGTGATGATTGTGGTGCGAAGCGCGGCAGACTTCATCTCATCGGCTGCGATCTCGAGCTGTGTCCACGATGCGGTGGCCAAGCAATTACTTGTGATTGCTTTTATGATGATGACTGAGACCAGGAACAAAAGGCCCAACCAGGCATCTGCAGGCAACGGCGCGGTCGCGTCTGGATTTCATGCTGCACACCACAGGCGCGCCGTACCTGAGATGCAGCGTTAGATCCGACCAAAGCCTTGCACCGTGTATCACAGTTTGCGTTGATAGCTTCCTACGTCTGCTTCTGCTGGCTGGCGTTCATGGCTGTTCATGAGTTCGGGCATGTGGTCGCCGCATGGCTAACTGGTGGGAGCGTGGCTTCTGTATTACTGCACCCGCTCCGGATTTCATGGACCAGCCTCTCCGACAACCCGCACCCCCAGGTTGTGGCTTGGGGAGGGCCTGGATTAGGAGTTGGGATCCCCCTGCTGTTCTGCGTTCTCGGAAAGTATCTGCGATTGCCGCTTTATTTCCTGGTCCGGTTCTTCGCAGGTTTCTGTCTGGTTGCCAATGGATTGTATCTCGTCGTCGATTCGTTTGGCCGAGAGGGGGATGGGGGGACGCTCATTCGCACGGGAGCATCGCCGTGGAGTCTGGTTCTTTTTGGCTTGGTCACTATACCAGTCGGTTTTCGATTGTGGCACGGGCTTGGGCCTGACTTCGGCCTCGGTCGGGCTGCTGGGCGCGTCAGCTCACGCGCTCTTGTGGTATCGATCACATTACTCACCACAATCGTATTGGTTGAGCTTGCATTCAGCCCTTCGGGAACCCATTGACCCCCGGATCTAACCAGGGCGGTCCACGCGAACCTCGACTCGGAGTCGAGGTCGCTGACCTCTTGACGTTCGGCGGCTTTGAGATTCATATGATTACTCAGCCACTCTTGCGGTGCGCGGGGTCATTCATAGTTTGTGCTGCCAGCATCTATGTCCTTCACTACTGCAATTGGAGGCTGTCTCGCAGCGGTGGGAGTGTTGGCGTAGATGTGATCATAATTGGGTATGGGGTTACTAGCGGATGCCTCATCGGATCCGGTGTTCTTGCCTGGCTTGGACGGTCGGGACGAGGTTGGAGCCGTTGGCTTTCCTGGGCAACCTGCCTCCTCGCTCTACTCGCGTGTGTTTGCTGGATGTGGATTCATCTTTCAGGAGTGGTTGTTCCCTATCCTAGGCACGCCGATTTGCGGTCAGCCGAACAGCCCACTCGATCCAACATCCCTTAGTCTCCGAGTTTTTCACATGATCACCGTTCCTACATTCCTGGTTTCGTCCGAGTTGGCTCTCGGTCGGCGGGCTGTGGCTCAGTGGTGTCGTTCGGCGCTCGCCACAGAATGAGCGATCCGGATACAGTCCTTGAGAGGTTCGACCGAGCAAGTCGTGCGTGGGGGCAGGACTGCCATCGCGATCCCTCCGTGTGGCACCGCCCTGACGTTGCAGAGTTTTCTACACTTCGGGCCTTACTCACGGTGCACGCTGAGGCGGGCAACTTGGGCTGTCAGTACGCGCTTGCGACGATTTGTTGGTTGGGACTCTGCTGCGAGAGCGAAGCCGACCAGCGCGAGAGTCAGGAAGCGGCGATGCGCGAGGCAACACACTGGTGGGTTGCGGCCGCCTCCCAGGGCTACTGGCCGGCGCTCGACAATCTGATCTCTCAAGGAGTGGGGCCAGAGGCTGAGCGAGCACGCATCGCATTCCGTGAGGTGGAGCGCGAGCGGGCCGATTTGATTGGCCGATCGCATGATATGCCCGTGTACGGCCCCAACTTCATTCAAGAGGTGGGCCGGAGGTTGTATGGTTGAGCTGACACACGCATCGCCGAACAAGCCAGCGGCAGGCAACAGCGCGGTCGCGTCTCGGTTTCATTCCGCAGCCCACAGGCGCGCTGTGCCTGCGCTGCGACGTTAGGCGGCTATGACATCCATCGAGATCCATGATTGGCGGGATGAGCCCAGCGCCTCGCACCCCTGGGCAGCTCATGCGAAATCAGAACTTCGCAGACGGCTCCGGCGAGGAGTTCAGGGGTCACCTGCTCAGGTCCGGGGGCTGGCTCGCCGGATATGCGATCGTGAGAGGGTGAGGTTGGACGCCGTTCAGGATGAGGCAGTCGCCGGCATCTGCCAGATCCTCGAGGCCATGGGCGCAGACTTCCGGGTGTGTCTCGATCAGACCGACGTGCCTAGTGCGCTTGCAGGTTGGCCGAGACGGGGTCCG
>JAEUHE010000104.1 GCA_016793885.1 Verrucomicrobiales bacterium | reverse complement strand
CATGCGGTTGCGCAGCAGGTTTTTGCGAAAACCGAGGCGTGAGGAGCGAGCGTATTGAGCGAAATACGTAAGCGACGAACAACGAAGGATTTCGCAAAAAAATCAAGCAAACGCGTGCTGAACGACTGCATGGATTGGGCTTCAGGCATAGCGTCCTTCGCAGTTTGAAACTCGGGCCCTTTCCTTAGCGCGCCGATTCGCTCCAAATCACATCTCGGATCTCAGGATCCGACGCAAGAATCTCCCGCAACGCCTCAGTCAGCCGAGTCAGCGGTTCGGTCGCATCGATTTTCTTGAAGAAGAATTTGGTGACCACCGGGGTAGCGGGATCGGTGAAGCAGATGAACTGGTCATCTTCCCCATCCTGATGCCCACAACAAACCGCCAACCGAAACCCGTCATTCCGAATGGGAATGTACCAGCCCCAATCCTCGGCCACCATCGGCTCGGTTACAAACCCCCGATCCGAAAGCTTGGCGACCAGATACTCTGCCAACCGTTTGCCCCAGAGCCCGGGGTTAATTTGCTCTTCCTCGCCCTCATAAGGCGGGAACTTGGAAGATCGAAACTCAGCGTGTGTTTTCATCTGTGTTTTTCCGATGGAGCGCCATCTCCATAGCTAAAGAACCATCAACCGCTTCTCGACCTGGAGTGCGGTAGACCTCTACCGCTTTGGTCTCTTCGACGGAGTCGAACTCCCCGCAATCGACCCCGCAGGAGAACCTAAAACCTCACTCATCAGGGCCAACTCCTCGAAGGCTGGCGGCGATGCGGTCAAGGAACCGTTGGGCGTCATGTTTGAAAATACTCATAGGCGAGCGCCTCAATCGCTCCGCCCCCACTAGAAATCTCCGAACCGTCCTCCGCCTGAATCTTGAAACCCTGCTGCAGCGCATCGCCAATGCGAGCGCATCCATCCAGGCCAAGCAGAATAGTATAAAAAGTATCGGTCAGTGCCTGGTCGAGGACTTCCCGCATCGTGTCAGACTGTTCCGTATTCAGCCCCATGGAGCGAATATGTGCGCTGACAGCCGTCTCGGTGGACCCCGAAATGTAACTCTTCAACAATCGGTCCTTCTCGACCTTGAAACCGCGAACAAACTCTTCGGTAGTCATATATAGGTGCGAAGTGGTCAAGTGCCTCCCGGGGAGGCACCGCGACCTGTTAGGTTACAATCGGCGAATCTCAAAAAGTTTGAAATGCTTACGACGGGCTGGTCGATTCCTGCAGACGGAATCGACGGAAGAAACTCAGGGCTGTTGGATGGAGTGGCTTAGGATGCGTTGTAAAAGTGCTCACCACCCGCGTCCTCCAGAAATGACCAATTGAACCTTGCCGTGCTGATCGAGAAACTGATGACTTGCCCCGAAGTAGCTGCCGTCACTGAATGACTCAAGCAACCCTTCGATGTTGTGCCAAGCTAGCGCTGTCTGTCGGCAACGGAAGACTGGCGGCTTGGGATCGGGCTGCACACCGAAATCCCATCTTGGAGGAACCCCGCGATTCCATCGCGTTCTGCTGTCATCCGGGAGAGCAACCTGGTGCAAATCGCGGCGCACCCAATTGCTCGGTTTCAATCGGCCCGCGAATGTCGACCTCCGCCGAGGGAGCTCTGGAACTGACGCTCTCAAGGTGATGACTGCGTAGCAGTTGACCGTTCATTGGGAGAGATCCCGGTGGTCGTCCCCGTTTCTGTTCGGCGCTCGAGCTCGGGGATATATTTGGACTCTTCCGTGAACCAACTCTCTACCGCTACGACCGTCGTCGGCTCTTTAGGAACGCCTAAGGCCAACATCGAAAAAGTGCGAGAAGTGCTCGGATCGAGTGCGCCTCGCAAGATTCGGTCGCTGATACCGATAAGACCATAGGCATGAATCCTGACGACAACGCTGGCGAACTCTTCCGAATTGACCACACCCATGATGTGTCTCCCGGGGCCAATGGCACATCGAACTCCATGCCCGCCGCCGGCACTAAAAAGCCAATGATGCGGGTGTGGCTGAATGATACCGTTGGCAGACAGAGTGTGTGCCAAAACCGAATTGGACTGAGCTGAGTGGCTGAGAAGCGTAAAGTCGCTGAACGGCAGCATCCACTCTGTAGTGTGCCGTACTTCGCCGCATCTGTCACAGACCGAAGAATACCTGAAAGGGTATGCAATGACGCCCCAGGCGGCGAGTGCAGCGACGATGGAGGCCAGGCCGATAATGATGCGTTTCTGTTTCACAATCGCAGACGGAAATTACCGATCACTTACGTGGCATAACGATATGTGTCGGGTAAGCTCGCTCATGTTTTGAGTTTACTCAAGCGCCTGCCTATCCGGGGTAATGCCTTGCCTCGAGTTCCAATTCCTTGCGGAAGAATAAGCTAGGAAGGGAAAAAGTCGAGGCGGAAATGGCCGTTCAAGCGCATCAGGCAACACACTCAAATAGGACCCAAGGCAAGGAGGATGGGGCGTCATCGATGTCCAAATGTCCTCTTCGGAGTTGATCTCTCGATAATAGCAGAGCCTCGAGCTTTCGTGGGCTCGACGGAGTCTCTCCCTGCCGTCGCGTGTCGACTCAAGGTCCAATCTAGCATGAGAAAGGGGCACCCCCCGGAGGTGAGGCGCCCCTGTTTGGTTTTCTAGGGATGGGGACTATGGACTGACGCGCAGCCGAAAGAATCCGGCGTTCGCGCTGGCGGGACGCGTGAACTGAAGCGTGGAGCCGTCACCGTTCCGCGCCTCCAGCAGGGTCCAATCGGGACTCGTCAGGCGCGGGCTTTGCTCGATGAGATAGGTCTTGCCCACCTCGGACACGAAGCTGAACCCCACTTGCCCGGGCGGGGTCGCGACCGGGACAAGCCGCAGCGGTCCGGTGATCCGATAGCGCGCCTCAACCTGGGTGTTGCCAGCCAGGAAAACCGCCAGGGCGGGAAACGGGGTGGTTTGCGCTTCGTTGTTCACCAACCACCGATCAAACACGTACTGACCGTAGCTGCTCGGGGCCTGGAGAGTGATCAGTGTAAAGGATGGGAACACACGGTTGAAATCGCCCAAGCCATCCTGAAGGCTGTTGATGTCGGCCTGACTCACCGCGATGACCGGCTTAAGATCATCGTTCACGCGAACGCTTAGCTCACGCAGGTTGCCGGTCGTGGGCGAGAAGTCGTACTGAATCTCGAACAACAAATCGTCGATGACAAAATCGGTCCCATTGGACGAGGAAACATCCTTCGTGAGGAGAATTTCCGCGTGGGCTGCCGGCTGAGTGTAGAACACCAAGTTCGTGAAGGGCACCGGCTGTTGTTGAAGCAGCACGCTGATGAGCGACTGCTGTGCGGCAGACGGCGTGCTGTTCACGGTCTGGCCAGTGTTCGCGTCAAAAATCGCGTTCCACACAATCGGGTTCACCGACTCAGTCTGGTAGTGTCGGAACAGGAAGGTTCGTCCGCCGGAAGTCAACCGCGACTCCCCTCGATGCTCATAGTTCACTCGCACCAGCGCCAACGAACCCACCGGGCCGTCTGGATGAGTCGCGAGGGTGCGCGTGCGCAGGTCGGCAATCCTGACGTTCTCGTCGCCCGGATTGATCAAGCCGAGATCCTTGAGGTTCAACACGAGCCTGCCCTGCTCGTTGAGCTGGCGACGCTGGTCAGCATTCAGTCGGTAGCTCTTGGGAAACGACCGCGAGGGAGCGTTCACATTGTCCAGCGACTGCGCCACCAACTCTCGCAGCTCGTTCACAAAGATCCCCTTGAGCCGATCAAACTCGTCCGCCGTGAGCAGGTGCGGGCTGTTGGCTTCGATCAGCTGCTGGAAGCGGGTGAAGAGACGCGTGAGCTGGAGGTTTCCGTTGAACGGCTGCAGCCTCCGGTACTGAAACGCCTTGGCCAGGAAGTACTGGTATTGCACCAGTCTGTCCTTGGCGCGGCGCTCCATCTCCTTGATGTGCATCAGAGCTCCGTGATCCAGCACATTGATCTGCGCTGCGATCCGATCCTCGAACTCGTGGGTGGCTACCAGATTTTCGGCCAACCCGGCGCTGAACGACCCAATGACCTGCAAGGCCGACGCCAGCTCCTGGGCAAAACGTTCCTTGTCCGCATTCAGTGTCGCCACTTCCAACGTCAGCGCAATCAGATGGGTGTCGGCCGCCTTGAGCTTTTCGAGTTCGGCCGCGAGTTCATCATCCCCCACCTGCGCCTCCTTGAACACTCCGGCGAGTTCCTTGAGTTCTCCGCCGAGGAACTTGGCGCACGTGGTCAGCTGCTTCAACCGATCCTGCCGCGCCTTCTTGACGGCGTTCGTACCGCTGGGGGTGTTGGTCATGCCCGGCACGTTCGTGACGGTGACCGGCGGGGCGTTCGAACCAAAACAGACAGATATATTCTTATTGGTCATCACACCAAAGGCCTGTGGCGCGAGGGCTTTGGCGCTCTGCAGCGGATGGTCGGGATCGACCTGCGCGAGCAAACCGAGCCCGGCCCCGATGCGCCCGATGGTCGGCTGTCCAACGGGAATGAGGTCAGCCACGACGGACAAGACCCCCAAGCTCTTTTTCCAGAAAGGCAGCTTATGGCGTTCGGTTACATTATCACGCGCACGTTGCTCCAGCTCGGCGAGCTTGGCGGCAATCCGTCCGTTGAGCATGCCAATTCGAAAGCTCATCGTCTCCGCCTCGGTTTTAAGCCGAGGGATGATGGTCTGGGCGGCGTTGAAGGCCGATTCCAAGCGTTCCCGCTCGGATTCCAAGCCATCCTTGGCCTCCTCCGTCGCCTCCAGGGAGGCTTGAATATTGGTGGCTGCGTGGTTCAGCCAATAGGAGAGGTATAGAATGGGAATCGAATGCTGGATCTCGCTCTGGAAGGCGAGCAGGTTTGCCTCGAATGATAGCATGGGCACCCAGCCGGCTGGGTTGCCGAAATAATCCAGGTTGGAGTCGATGCGATGAATGAGATTCTCGATCTCCGCCAGCAGTTGATCGAGGTTTACTTTCTCCGAGAACGCAGTGTCGGAAATCTCCTGTTCCGGTGGAATCTCCCGCTGGTGGGCGCGAATCAGCTGTTGATACTCGCCGAGCATCCGCCGCGTTTCGGCCGTTCGCCCGTTCAGGTAGGCATCCTTTGCATAGTGCAGCACGCTCCTCACGGTGAAGGAATGAAGCCAGGCGCCGGCATTGGTCTCAGTCTGCACGCTGCCGGCCGCACCAGGAAAACTCAGCGGCGCGGCGTAGCTTCGGCCCACCGACTTGGGGGCGGCGGTATCCGAGATCGAGACGATCTCTTCACCAAAACGATCATATCGCGTGTTAGTGACCCGATAAAGAAACGCCCGCGCGGAAAGCGTGCCGCCGACGTGATCCCCCCCGCGGGCTCCACCCTGACCCCCGGGTGCTTCCAGAGATGATAAAGAGGCGATGGTGGTGCGCAAATGGCCGCCAGATCCACCCTGGCCTGGGCTCCCAGAGGGAACGGCGTGCTCGCCAAACGCGGTGACTTTCTCACCGCAAACGCTGACCACCCGATTGCTTAATCGTTCCTCGAGCCACAGCATCACGGAGCTTCCGTTCCCGGCCGATCCGCAGATGGGATTATTCGCCCTGGACATGAGCTTATACCAATCGGCCGATAAGAAGTTCACCGTCAGCTCGGAACGTCCGTCCCGCCCCTCTCCCGCCGGACCGCCATTGCCGCCGCGCAGGAAGAATCGGGTGAGGGACGTGGGATCCGAGAGGCGTTCCACGAGCAGGTTGACGCTCCCGCCGGCGTGGCCAGGATCGCCGCTGTGACCGCCGAACATATCGTCCTCCCATACCGCCCCGGCGGGAACGCGCGCCCGCGCGCGCGGGGTAGTGTCGATGCGCCCATCATTCTCGAACCGGATCTCCCGCGCGTGAATGGTGATTTCCGTCTGGGGCAGGGTCAGCGGGCTCCCGATGATCACCTTATCGGCATACAGGCGCAGTTCTCGGATGTTCTCACGCGCATTAAACTGTCGGAGTAGCTGCGCGCGATGCTCGTTGGCGAAGACGAGCGTCGGGCCCGAGATGCTGACGACAAAGGTTTCCTGCATCGCGTCGTTGAAAGTTTCCGGGGCATTCGGCACCTCGCTGATTTGGATGTAGTCTCGGCTCTCGGCATCCGGCATCGGGCGATCGTATTCGATGACCGACGCCTCAGCCCCCAGGCTTCTGACAGGCGTGATCTCAAAGGAACCTTCGACTCCCTGCGCGGTGCGCAGGGTAACCGTGAACGGCAAGCGATCGGCGGCTACCGGGGCATAACGGAAGCGCCCGCTCGCGCTCTCGAAGGCGATCTGACCCGCGGGCGGTGGCGTGGCCGTCATCTGCAACTCCGCACCCGAACCTGGGCTCTGAGGATCATCGGCATCCTCCGTATGCACCAGCAACTCAACCGCTTTGCCAACCTGCACGCGCTGCTCCGGCACCGACCGAAAATAGAATCGAGGCACCGGACGATAGCGCGCCACCATCGTGGCCAGTTTTCCGCCAATCACCAGCACCTCCTGATCGTCGGGTTTGAGCCAGCCTTCCGCTACACCGAACTGCACGAGATGCGTTCCGGCACTCAAACCGGTCGCCGTCTCAGCCGAGGAGCGAGGCGACCCACCATCCAGTGCCCATTGGGCTCCTCCTTCGACGGCCTCAGCCGGTTCGAGGACCACCGAGAGGTTTCCGGGGATCGACAGGTTCGCAGAGGATGTTTGAGCGAGTGTGCGCCACACGCCGAGATCCAGGCCCTGCCCCAGAAGGACGAAGGCCACGATTAAGGTTTTGATCCAGCGCCAATGAACCACAGATGCGTTTTTCACGACCTGAATAAGCCGGCCCAGTCAGAATCCTTTCAGAAATGTCGAAATGGTTTCATTCGAGCAGCAAACTACAGTCCGGAGTGTAGGAGCCGACGTGAGAAGGCTTTGGCGAACGGTCGAAGTGCTCTAGGGCGTCGAGAGCGATAGGCGGCCCCGAGGGCTGCGCTCTACCACCCAAGCCCGAGCTCCGCGAGTTCGCTGCGCAACACCTGCAAATCCCAGATCTGAATGCGTCGGCCGTCCACACTCACAGCGAGCCTGCCGCCGTCCTCCGTCTGCGCGAGCGGATACAAACCTTTCGGCAGGGGAAGCAAGGACCTGAGATCATCGGCGGCGTGAAGACCGGCAATTCGCGAACTCCGTGCCATCCACAACGCGCGGCCGTCCGGCTGGTACAAGACACCTGCCACGGGTAGGCCAATAAAACCGGTCGCAAGTCGCACCCGGTTCCAGCTTTGAGTGTTCCAAAACTCAACTTGGCCAGTGGAGGCAACGGCCAGCTGGTCGCAGCCCGGTGAGAAGCTGAATCCCGAAATCCTCGCGAGATTCGTCAGCCGGGCCACGAGCTGCAGCTCCGGCAGCTGATAGACTGACAGGTGTCGAGTGTAAGCGCCGTAGATCGCCAGCCAGCGGTGGTCCGGCGAAATTCCGTTGATGCCTTGTATGGTCGGTTTCCAGTCCTCCTCTTCCGGGGGCAGCTGAGGTCGCAGCCGAATCTGGGAGCCGCGCGCCGTGGTCCAAGCCACCGCATTGGATCGAACGAACAACGAGCCCAGCCCACTCGGGCGACGGAGAAGGAGGGGTTCAAGGGTGGGGGGGGAGCTGTCATTCGTGGCCGACCGAACCTGCCATTGGAAGCACTTCGCATCTCCACTGTTGCTACCAAACAGCATGCCGTCGTTCCCCCAATACATCCGCGAGTCCGCCCCATCGCTCACGAAAGCACCCGGTCCTTCGTTCCTCAGATCCCAGACTCCTAGGCGCTCCGCGCTGGAGGCGGATAGCCAGCGTCCTTCGGGGGAAAAGGCGGCATTCCTAGTCTGGGGCGCCATTTCCTCGGCCAGCTCGCTGTGCGAACCCGGCCGTTCGAAGGTGCAGATCTGCAGACGCGAGTGGTCCGTGAAGGCGCACGCCTGACCATCTTTTCGAAACTGAGCGATAAACCCATCCACATCGATGGCAAAAGCCCGCTGCTTGCGTTTAATATCCCAGCAGATGAGTTCACGGCCCCAGGCCCCGGTGA
This sequence comes from Verrucomicrobiales bacterium, assembly GCA_016793885.1. NCBI lineage: Bacteria > Pseudomonadati > Verrucomicrobiota > Verrucomicrobiia > Verrucomicrobiales > Verrucomicrobiales bacterium. Next base: position 25,146 of record JAEUHE010000104.1, on the reverse strand, counting down.
TCAAGTAGCGTCCCTTCGCTTCGAAGGTGGTGCTGACCGCCTCCGCCTTGTGACGCCCGAGCGCCTGAATCTCCCCGGTGCTGGAGTCCATCAGGTAGATCGTTCCCCCGGTTTCGGACAAGGCCAGCCAACGCCCGCTCGGATGCCAGGCGAATGAGCGAATCTGAGACTTAAAGACACGAGAGCAAATCATCGCACCGCCCGTCGCCTCATGAACCGAGGCACCCCATCCGTCGGTTCGTTGATAAGTGGCGGCCGTTCGAGTGCCATCCGGCGAATAGGCCAATTCCTGCGGGGTGGCATCGAATCGAGCGCGGGCAAGCTCCTTTCCCGTTTCGAGATCCCATGCCACCATCAGACCATCGGGGCCGCCGGCCAGGAACCGCGGTAGGCCGGGATGAAACGCGCGCGCCTTCCATCGAGCGTCGCGGAACAGCACAACCCGCCGCGGCGTTGACGCCAGATCCCACACTTCGATATCGCTGCGATAGCCCGCGGTGTCGTGGTCGCGATTCAACGCGATGTAACGTCCATCCGCGCTCCACAGCGCGCTAAAGCAGATCAGGTTGGTGCTCGCCGGCAGCGTTGCCAGCAGCCGATCTTCCTTGAGCGATCGGATTTCGACGGGCCCGCGCTGACGTCCCAGCGCGATGCGCTCGAAGGTTGCATCCAGCTGGATCAGCGAGGTCTCGCTCGGGAATTTCATTTCCCGGTCGAGCCGCAAGTCCGGAAGCGCGAGCGCCGCCATCGCCTCGCGACGGAGTTCGGCGCTGTTGGAGATCGCGGCGGCCCGTCGAACCGCGTCCAGGGCGCGCACGCGCTGGCCCATCTCCCCGCTGCGAACATTGGCCCGCGCCTGCTCAAGCAGGGCGCTGTATAGCTGGTGACGTGACTCCCGCTCGGCATTCTCTGCCCGCGCCTGCGAATGGCGGGCGTCGTCCAGGAGCTGAGTCTCCCGCGCCTGAGTTTCCTCCAACACTTTGACGCGCCAATGACCCACGAAGGCGAACATCGATGCCAGCACCACGCTGATGCCCGCGGCCCATCCGACGCTGCGCCAACGCGCCACGCGTTCCTCCAAAGCACGCAGGCGGCGCACGCTTTGACCGCTTTGAAGCAGCGCCAGATCGGCCTGCATTTCGTCGGCGCTCTGATATCGACGCGCCTTCGATCCCTCGCAGGATCGGAGCACAACGGCGTGAAACTCGAGCAGCTCTGGGGGTGCGGTCTCCGCGAACCACTCCTTAGGAGCCTTGGGAAAGCGCTCGGGCGGAAATCCGGTCGCGGCTTCGTACAGCGCCATGCCGAGCGCGTAAAGATCAGCCGTGGGCTGACCCGGCCCTTCGGGAGGGATGTAACCCTCCGTTCCAACGAACGTGCGGCCCTCGCTCTCTCGGGAAACCAGCCCGATATCGGCGAGCTTCGCGTGCCCATCCACGAAAATAATATTGCCCGGTTTGACATCGCGGTGCACCAATCCTCTTTGGTGCAGCCGCGCCAGCCCGCCCACTGCATCCAATGCCACACGGAGGCAATCGGCGATGGGAAGACGGCCCAGAAGTTTGATGTCGGATCGGAGGGTGCGCGGCGCGTATTCGGCGAGCGGCGTCAGCTCCGCCGAGCCCGCAGCTCCGACCAGCGGCCCGTTGAGATCGGGCATCGGCACGGCCGAGTCCGCCAGCTCCATGACATAATAAAAATACCCCTCGGCGTTGTTGCGTCCCACGTGGAGCACATGTACCAACCCTTCCGCGCTGCGTGAAACGGGCTCATAGCGTTGGATCCCGGCGAACTCACGTTCATAGGGCCGATCGCTCTCAAAGTGCCGACGCCACACAATCTTCACCGCGCGGGGGGCTCCCATGATATTGCGCGCCAGCCACACCTCCCCATAGGCGCCCCGACCGATCGGACGGCGCAGCGTGTGATCAGGAATGACCGGTGGCGCACTCATGAACCTCTGTTCCTATTCCGTTTCCCGCCGCAACCTCAACACTTCCGCCTTGAACAATTTTCCGACGCGGTGACGGGCCAAATACACCTGCATCAGACTGACATCGAGCTTGCGAGCCACCTGCTTCAGCGGCACCTCGCCCAGCGCGGCCATCTCAAAGATCATCAACTGCTGGGCGCTAACCTTGGGACTGATTTGACGCAGGGCGGCCTTGATCAGATTGTCCTCCCACTCGCGCTGCCAGATCTCATCCACTTTGTCGCCAGTCGGGTCCGGGACGGATTCCCACACGGGGGCATCATCCTTTTCCAACCCAAGGTCAGGCAGTGAGGGTTCTTTGAACTCGGCGCGGCGGCGGAACACGGCGATGCGAGACCGCGTCACCCGACACAACCAGGATTTGAATGAACCGCGCGCCGGGTCGTAACGAAATCTCGGCATCCGGCGCGAAAGATAAATGAACGTTGTCTGCACAACATCCTGCGCGGCAGAATCATCCAACCCAGCCTGCCGCGCGACCCGGTAAATGAGACGCCAATAGGTGTCGAAAAACTCCCGCCATCCCTCCTGATCCTGGCAGTCGCGCAGCCGGGATAGCAGGCTCTGCCGCGTCGGCAGGAGTGAATCGGTGCCGGGTTCGCTTAACATAGATACGTTACACTCTACATAAGCGTCTCCCGCCCGACTCCTTTCAGAAAAACGTTCCGATCAATCGATTGGGCGGTTCGCTCGCTGCTTTTTCTTCTGCGACTGATGCGCCTTGTTGGCCAAAATCCGCTGCTTCGCCGCGCGACTGCGACCACGCTTTTGACGTCGCACCTTCTCCCGGGCCGCCTGCGCTTCCGCCCGCTGGCTCCGACGCTCCGCCTCGATCTTGTCCAACAGCATCGTTCGGGCCAGGACGCGATTCATCCCCTGCTGCCGTGTGGTCTGACATTTCACCTGCACGCCACTCGGCCGATGAACCAGCATCACACACGTGGATGTCTTATTGACATTCTGTCCCCCGTGTCCGCCCGAACGGACAAAGGTTTCCTCCAAGTCGGACTCCTGAATTCCCAGGGCCGCCATCCGTTTGGCCAAAGGATCATCCTGGTCGCTACTGACTGAAATCGTGCCCATGGCAGCGACTCTACTCCAGAGGCCCGGTGGAGTGAAGAGTGAAGAGTTGCGGAACCATCCTCCTGATCCGCGTGGGCAACCACTTCCTTTTTCGGCCGTTGCCTCGGTTCCCTTTCCCTCGGTGTGAGAAAAGCGGCGGGCTTCCGAGGGGGCGATTACGATTACGATTACGAAGGAGAGGACAGGGAGAGAGATATTGCCCACGGAACACGCGGAACACACGGATCAAGAACCAGAGTCCTGAAGAGTTGAATCTTTCCGATCCGAGCAATCCGCGAAATCCGAGGTCATCACTGCCGTTTTCAGGTCGGTTTCCTCTTCGTGCCCTTGTGCCCTGGTTTGAGACCATCAGGTTCGGCTGTCCCTTGCCGATCCGTGTGGTTCGTGTGATCCGTCGGCAAATAGGTTCCCTCCTGGCCGGCTGCTGAGGCTTCCCTCTGCGACCACCGCGGCCTCTGTGTGAGAGAAGCGGGGTCTTCCGAGGGAGAGGGGCGATTACGATTACGATTACGATTACGATTACGATTACGACACGACACCCGACACCTTCCCCCCCCCTTGCCCGTCCTACTCCTTGGGATAGCGCCAGACGATGTCGTCGGAAGTGCTGCGGTTAGGATCGGTCTTCGAGGACGGAGGCCACTCGCCACCATCGTCAGCCCCATTCTGGCCAACGGAATAAAGCGTAAAACTCCCGTTCGCCGACCGCTGATACCTCAAGGGCTCGCCGGTGAAAATGTCCTCCGGCAACACCTTGATCCACTCCGGAACCAAGGGTGCCAGGCTCTCCGGATATTGTCCTTTGGCCAAATGATAGCGCTCCAATGCAATAGCTACGACCACCACATCCCGGGTAGCCTGTGCCTCCAACCCCTTCAGCGTGGTTCTTTCGATGGCCGGAGCCAAGAGCCGGACCAAAGAATTGAAAATCGATTTGGGTTCGAGATAGCTGCGCAACACCCCGGACAAGGCTTCCATCTGGATGGGTTGGTATCCCCCACCCGGCTCGCGCAGGGCTTTCAAACGTTGAATCATCTCCAGCAGATACAGATTGTGGGCCGCCTGATTTTTCCGGAGCAGACCCCGCGGAAAAAGCAAAGTGATCGGCCCGGAGATCGGATTACCCTGGAGTCCGCCGTCGCTCATCATGCTGGAGTCCTGCTGCAACGATCGGGGACTTGTCACCCAGCGCTCATACATCCCGTTCATGCTGGCGCGCTCCCCCTGCAACGAGCGCAGTTGATGGCCGAGGATGTCGACCGACTCCATGGCCTTCTGCAATCGCTCCAGCGTCGCGGCATCCCATTGACGGTAAGCGGCCCCTTCCCAAATGGTTTGAGCGATCAACTGGAGCATCGCGTTACGCACCAAGTAGGAAATTAAGATGGGCTCCTGCTCGATGCCCTGCATCAACCGGAAACCTATCTCCAGGTTGTTCCAGGCTTCGACCGGATGCTTCTCGGACAAATGAGCCAGCGAGGAGAGCTGCAGATAGGTCGTGACACGCCTGAGCACAGCCAAGTGCGGCAACAAAATCGTCATTGAGTTCGCGTCATCATAATGGACCGGGAACCGGCACTCAGGACGTTGCAATCCCTCTCGCAGCTGAGCCAGCGAGGAGGCATCACGGCTGAGCGCCATCAAAACATCCTGCCCCGGCGTCCCGGGCTGGGCCGGACGAGGGAAGTCCGAATTGGCGGCATAGTAGTCCTGCCAAGCCACCAGATCGGTCAGCTCGCCGGATCGCCATTTCGCGGCCCGGGGCGGTTTGGTGGACTGCTCTTTCGAGGAGATGATCAAAACTCCCGACAACAGCCGTTTCTGTGAATCAGGCTCAGCCCAGTCAATGCTCCCGTTGGGCAGGGTCCGATAGTCCAGCATCGGGGACAACAAAGGGATCATGGCCAAATTTCGCTCCGGCGGAGGGAACGGTGGCAGCATATCCTTCAAGTTCACCGCCTCGCCCTGCTCCACCAAACGCGAGCGGACCTGCTTCCACTCTCGCTCTCCCGTCCAATTCAGCCATGCTACCGCCAAGACCAGCAACGTGACCAAGGCCACGCCGGCAAAGAACAATCTTCGCAACCAGCGGAGCCATCCGCTGCGCACAGGAACCGTCGAATCAGAGGAGGAATTCATAGCTTCGGAGTTAAGGAATCAGATCAAAACGACCATCATCATAGGTTGGTTCGAGGCGTCGGATTGGAATCAAGCCGAGCTTCACGTTGCTAACAGACTCGGGTTTGCCCGGAACGCGCACTGCGCGGCCGGAGAGCGGGAACCGGGGAGGGAGTGCTCCCGGGACTGGAAATCTCCTCGCTCAACAGTTGCTGACGCAAGCGCTGCTGCTCCAACCACGCCAGGCGGAGAACCGGAGAGGAGGAAGCCAGCGTCACTCGTCCCGGCCGATCAACGGTCGGCAGCGACAGGTAGTTTAAACCGAAAATGAGAATCCACACGCCCCCCAACCCCATGGCCACCCGGGGCGAAGGACAGAATAGAAACCGCAATGTGTCCCAAAGGCCCGCCTGAGGACGAGGGGTCGCCGGCGACCGTGCGGCCTCAGCCGTGGCCAGAATAGAGTCGCGCCAGTGGCTCGGCACGGGTTTCAGGGACTGCTCAGCGAGGAGTCGTTCGAATGGGTCGTCAGTCTTCATCGGATCTCGTCATAGAGGGGACGCAGGTGGACTCGAAGCTTGTCTAGCCCGTAGCGATAGCGACTCGCAGCGGTGTTCAGAGGTATTTCCAACACCTCGGCGATCCGATCGAAGGTCAGCCCCTCCCAGAGCTTCAAATGCACCACAGCTCGTTGATCCGGAGGAAGTTCAGCCAGGGCAACGCCGAGGGCCGACTGGAAGGCACGCCGATCGGGATCGGGAGCGGGCGCGAAGAGCTCGACCGCATCAGCACCGGACTCCGCATGATAACGGTCGCGGGTTTGACGCCGGCGGCCCTGATCGATGGCCAGGTTGTGGGCCAGCCTCAACAGGAACGCTCGCGGATCCCGCACTCCGTCCATCAGCCCAGGAGTCCGCACCAGTTTGATAAACACTTCTTGCAGAACGTCCCGGGCATCCGCGTCGTGTCGGGTGAAGTTCACGAGAAAGCCAAAAAGCGCCGAGGCGTGCTCGTCGTAGAGATCGGCAAGATTCGGCGTTGGCATGTCTGAGACTAGAGACGCAGGCGGCAGTTGAGTTTGTCTGATTTGGACCACAAAGGCAGCTTGCAGTCACCCGAAATTCACCTAGGATCGCTCCACCAGGCCATGATGGCCCAGCGGCGCGGAAGTCATTGGTGTTGTGTCTCACTAGCCCCTACCAAGCTTATGCATCAAAGGATTGATCGAATCCTCATCGTTGAGGATGTGGAACTGGATGCCGAGTTAATCGAAACGGAACTGCACCGCGCCAAAATCCCCTTTGAGTCGCGCCGTGCCGAAAACCGGGCGCAGTTCATCCATGAGATCCACGCCTTCCAGCCGGACCTCATCCTGTCGGACTACACTCTTCCTCAATTCAATGTCCTCAACGCGCTCGAACTCTTGCAAAGCGAGCACAAGGACATCCCGCTCATTCTCGTCACCGGACATCACTCGGAAGAGATCGCGGTCGAGTGCATGAAGCGCGGCGCTCAGGATTACATTCTCAAGGCCAGCCTGAGGCGCCTGCCCATGGCGGTGCTCAACGCGCTGGAGAAGCGCCGGTTTGAAGCGGAGAAGGCCAATGCGGAACTCGCGTTCCGGCGTCGTGAGGAACAGTATCGACTCATCACCGAGAACACTCGCGACCTGATCGCGCTGATGGATCTCGACTACCATTTTCTCTATGTAAGCCCGTCCCACCAACGGGTCTTGGGACAAGATCCGGAGGCGATGCTGGCCAAGAGCTACGAGGAATGGGTGCATCCCAGCGATGTCAAGGCGCTCCGGCGCACTTTCGAAGAAGCCTTGTTTTTCCGAGAGGGCTGCAATGTCGAAATCCGCTGGCGGATGCAGAACAACAAGTGGCAGAGCTTTGAGACGACCGGGAATTGGATCTTCGACGAGCGCGGACAGCCTCAACGGGCACTGCTGGTCTCGCGCGATATCAGCGAACGCAAACGGGCCGAAATCGAGATCGAACGGCTAGCCGCTTTCCCGCGCTACAACCCGCATCCGGTGTGGGCCTTTGCGGCGGATGGCAATCTGATCTATTTCAACGATGCGGTGGTGGCTCTGACCCGTGCCCTGGGAAAAACCCATCCGCGCGAGGTGCTGCCGCTCAACATCACGACCATCGTTAAAATGTGCCTGTCCACCGGACAGAGCAAGATCCGGATGGACACCACCATGGGACGTCGGACGCTGAGCTGGTCGTTCGCCCCCATTGTCCCGCATCAGGTCGTCTATTCCTGGTCGGAGGACGTCACTGACCGACTCAATCTGGAGAATCAGCTGCGACAGTCCTCGAAGATGGAGTCGGTTGGACAACTGGCCGCCGGCATCGCCCACGATTTCAACAACATCCTGACCATCATTCAGGGCCACGCCCAGCTGCTCTTGAGCACGGCCAAGCTGGAGAATCGCGCCAACGACTCGGTCAAGCAGATCTCCCTGGCCGCAGATCGCGCAGCGAATCTCACGCGCCAGCTCCTGATGTTCAGCCGCAAACAGGCGATGCAGCCTCAGCTGATGAACCTCAACGAGGTGGTCCAGAACATCACGAAGATGCTCCGCAGCCTGGTCGGGGATCAGGTGGCCCTGCAGTTTGATCGGGCGCGTCAGCTGCCGATCATCAACGCCGATCCCGGAATGATGGAGCAGATCCTCGTTAACCTGGCGGCCAACGCGCGCGATGCCATGCCCCGCGGCGGATCCATCACGATCACTACCAAGAGCGTGGATATCGATGCGAGTTATGTGACCCGCCATCCTGAGGCGCATCCCGGCACGTATGTCTGCCTGTCCGTGACCGACACCGGGTGCGGCATGACTCCGGAAACGCTCAGCCACATTTTCGAACCCTTCTTCACCACCAAGGAGGTCGGCAAGGGTACTGGTTTAGGCCTGGCGACCGTGTATGGCATTGTGAAGCAGCACGAAGGATGGGTGGAGGTGAGCAGCGATCTCGATGTGGGAACCACGTTCCGGCTCTATCTACCAATCTGCGCCCAGGCGACCAGCGCTAGCGAAACGATGATGGAGCCAAGCCAGGCTCTGGGCGGAGAAGAGACCATTCTCGTGGTGGAGGACGAAGGCTCGCTGCGGGACTTGGTGAAGGAGATTTTACAGAGCTATGGGTATCGGGTCTTGGAAGCGTCGTCGGGAACCGAGGCACTGCAGGTGTGGGATCAACACAAGGACGAGGTGGACTTATTGTTCACCGACATGATGATGCCCGAGGGAGTTTCGGGCCGCGAACTGGCGCAGCGGTTGAGCGCCGACAAACCGACGCTGCGCGTGATCTTCACCAGCGGATACAGCGTCGATGTGGTGGCGACCGATTTCAATTTCCGCGAGGGAGTCAATTTCCTGCAAAAGCCCTATCTGCCGGAGACGCTGGCGCAAACCATCCGGAATTGCCTCGACCACAAGGAAAAGTTGTCGGCGTTTTGATCTATCGTCATCCTTTCCCTCCCCTCACACCCCCTGGGCCGACATGGCCCACACTACAACTGAGTTCCCACTTCAGTGGGGGCAGCGCGCGTTCAGCGGCTGGCACAGGAACTCGCAACGCGTAAACGTAAGCCAACCGAGCTGTCCAAAATCCGAATTGTTGCCCACGGAACACACTGACCACACGGATGGAACCAAGACCACTGACAGCCCATCCAAACTAGGAATACCTCACCAAAATCCGGTTCCCCTCCGTCTAATCCGTGTAATCCGTGGGCACAAAATCGCCTCATTCCCTCTTCCTCGTTCAGCGGGGGTTCCAAGAGGGCTGCGGGGATTCCATGCTGGACGATCCCCCCGCTCCCGAGCGCAGCGGACGCTCCCTTTCACCCGATCAACCACGTGCCACGGGCGGACGCCAGAGGGAGTCGTTTCGCGGCGGAACGAGATCGTGCTCGCCGAACTCGGGCACGGGGAACTCGCTCGGTAGCTCCGCTTGGAGATGTCGCGGCCGATTCGGACCGGTGAGCGACTGCGCATCAATCTTCCGCTGCAAGGTCATAAACGCATGAAGCAGCGCTTCAGGACGAGGCGGACAGCCCGGGATATGCACATCGACAGGAAGAAAACGATCGATCCCTTTCAAAACGTTGTAGCCCTGCTTGAAGGGCCCGCCTGAGATCGCGCAAGCCCCCATCGCGATCACATACTTAGGTTCCGGCATCTGATTGAACAGACGAACCACCTGCGGCGCCATTTTCTTGGTGACCGTGCCGGCCACGATCATCAGATCCGCCTGACGCGGCGAAGGACGAAACACCTCGGCACCAAACCGGGCCAGGTCGTGACGAGCCATGCTGGCAGCCATCATCTCGATCGCGCAGCAGGCCAGACCGAACTGAAGCGGCCAGACCGAACTGCGCCGGCCCCAGTTGTAAAGCTCCTCGAGCTTGGTCACGAAGATTCCCTGCTTCTGCAGCTCGTTCTGGAGGGCCGCGTCGATCATCGCCATCGCAAGACTCCCTTCATCCACGCCCAGACCAACCCCTCCACCAGGAGAAAGATGAACAAGAGCATCGCCAGCGCGGCACCCACACTCAATTCGGTGAAGGTCACCGCGAATGGAACCAGAAAAACCACCTCCACATCGAAAACCAGAAACAAGATCGCGTACAGGTAATACTCGGATCGAAACTGCACCGTCGCGTCCTGCTTGGATTCGAGACCGCACTCATAAGTGGCGTTCTTCTGGAGTCCGGGTTTGGCAGGAGAGAATTGGTTCGCCCATAAGCGGGCGAGCAGGAGAGGCGCAAGGGGGAACAAAACCGCCACCACGAGAAAGACCGTCAGAAAGAAATAGGGATGGTAGCTGTCGCTCATGTCATTTCGCCCACGGAAACCACTCTGGATTCGCGCCAACCATGTGTTGGACGGACGCTAGCTCTTGAGAAAGGGCGGGTCAATGTAAAGTGCTGCGGTTGGAGCTATTCCACTCCTCGTTACCCTCCTGCAACTAATGATCGCTACTCAACAAATTAATACCACCACAATTCTTGCTATGACTCACTTGACTTCGAGAGGTAATGGCTCTTTACTGTGCGCGTGCCCCAACTCTCAGTCTCGGCGCTTGATAGAGTTGAGTGGAGTTCGAATGTTCTTTGACAGAAAATCAGTAGTGGCTTTTGCGCAGATGGGCTCCTGAGTGTTCAAGCTTGGAGAAGCTTAAACCCGGAACCTTAACTATTTTAAGACTTTCGCTTGGGGACGATACAGACCTCGAGCGGATCTCCACGGAAGCCTACTCCTGTATTAATTCGAAATTCCCCGGGCTGTGAGGGTCATCCTCTGACCACACAGCCCGGTTTTTTTATGCCCGGATGCGGCGCGCCTCCTGGCCGTTTTACCCAGCCTTCGTCGGAAACTTCATCGGAAACTTTGTCGATTTGGGCGACATCCGGGAGGTGTTTGCCCACGGAGCACGCAGATCACGCGGACGGGAAATGAAGCTCAGAAATGAAGATATCGGAGGTCCCCTGGTTTTTTCTCAATCCGTGTGATCGGTGTGATCCGTGGGCAACACCTCCCTCCTTCCTGTTCTTTCCCCTTCCGATGGGCCGAGACCCCGACCAACGTGCGGGGTGAAGGAACGGACTTTTACACCACAGAGACGGGAAGGCCGCAGAGAAGAAATCCGATCTCTGTGTTCGTACCCTCTCTGCGCTCATCCCGTCTCTGCGGTGCAAACTCCGTTCGTGAATCTTTCCCCCGCCGACCTGGTTTACCTCTACTACCCCACCCTGGCCTACTCCTCGCGCACTCGAAAGAATCGCATTTTACCCACCGGGGCCTGAACCCGAACCAGCCGTGGTGTTCCGTCGCCCGTGATGGCCTCCAAAACCTCCCATCGCGCCGGCTCCAAACCCTCGCTCGCTTCCAGATAGCACTTCACTAACGGCATTGTTCCCACAGTCAGTTCGATCCCAGCAGTGGAAACCGCTACACTGATGATCGGGGCCTCAGGTGTACCACCCGTCGTATCCCCCTCGAGGTAAACCCAACGAGAGTCGGATGGGACCCAGGCTCCGGAGGAGTAGCGAGTGAGTGCCGCTAGCTCATGGAGACCGGTAGGCACGACCGAAGGGAACAGCGCTTCATAGGGCGCGACCACATCGCTAGCAAACTCGCGGCCGTCGAGGAAGAAACTCACTCCCTCGACTCGCGCCTCTTCCGGAAATGAGAGCGTCGCACGCTTCCCATCATGAACCAGCTCGCCTGAGTGCCCGCATTTCGGCAGATCCACGCAACGATCCATCACGCAACACTCCGTCGAATTGGTGTTTAAGGCCAAGAGTTTGAGACAGAGCTGATCGGGACACAGGTTCGTCTTGATCACCGAAACCGTCACGTTGGTGACGCCGCCAATCGGGACCGGCGGAACGAAGCTAACCGACGCCGGCGAAATAGAGAAGCAGGCCGGGCTCAGCTGGAGCAAGTAGAGCGCGCCAACGGCCTGACCCGAATTGTTCTGGAACGCGAACGTGTAACTCATCACCCCCGTGGCGGGATCACAATCAACTTTGGACTCCCCGATCGGAGGCAGACAGCAACGAGGCAGCTGGAGGCAAACCGGAACGATACAGCACTGACTGAAATCGAGGGTGTGAAAGGCCAGCTGAAAGCACAACTCCTTCACGTCCACACCCGCTGCGCCCACCGTCAATGTGACATTCGTGCAGATGCCCTGCCCCGGCGCGATTCCCGAAGGAAAATCAAGAATCGGCCCAGGCGACATCGACACCCCGGAGGGCAACCCCAACGAAACGATGTGATAGATCGTATTCGTCCAGCGGTTCGTGAAGCAGAAACTGTAGGAATACACCTCCCCCGCCTGACATTCCACTCGACCTGAGACAAACTGGACGCAGGCCTTCTCTGGCATGATCTCCACGTCGGCGCCGATGCCTTTCACATCGGGCCCCGAGGCGGTATAGCCGGGGTCGTAGGGAACCGCATAAGCCTGGACGGCCTGGGCCAGAACCGCGGGGAAGTCCGTGCGCCGCACTCCTTGAATCCCATGGGGTCCCGGACTACCCGCCAGGTCTGCGCTACTCATCCAAACCAACGTCTCCGGCTGGCCACTTTCCGGCCCGAAATCCGCTCCCCCATAACCTTCCCCCAGGGAACTGTTCTTTCCAGAGGCCAGCGTTTTCACCACACTCCAAGAACTTCCCGAATACTGCGCCAGCTTCACGGGAGTGTAGTGGTTGGCCACCACATAGTAGTCGGTGAAAGAACCTCCGTTAGCCGTAGTGCGTAACATACCTCGCTCCGCTAAGGTCATGGTGAGTCCATCACGGGACAGCGAGAGGTCACTAACCGGGGTGGAAAGATACCCCGCCGCGGCTGCGCTTGTCGGCGTCACGGTCAAAACCGCGATGTCGGAGGATGGATTAAGCGCACCCCCAGGAAGAATCCCCACGCTGCGAATGACTTGCGGGTTTGACGCGGTGCCTTGGTTCCAAACCGAGTAGAAGAGCTGCCCGCCTGAAGCCTCGATAGCCCAGAGCCTATCTCCCAATGGGGGCATACCCGGCAGCCCGTTGTCGGGTGCCAGGGGGTCAAACACTCCCGAGATCGTACCCACCAACCCGCTCTTCGTGATCCGATAGATCCTACCATCTTCGAGATTGGTCGCGAACAACTGGTCGTGAGCCTCGTCGTAGGTGAGATTCCCGATGCCCGGCCCCGCGGCCGAGTTCCAGGGCAGATTGGGATCCGCCTGCTGGGGCAGCACCACGAACACGGTGACCACCCCCGTGAGGGCATCGATGCGATAGATGGTTCCGGAGGATTGAATCGGATTGGAGCCGCCGATGGTTCCAAACTGCAGGTACGGATTCCCGAAGAACGGAGCGCCCCAGTACGGCACGAACAAGCTGTGAGCCGCCACGTAAATATTCCCCGTGGAGTCGATGGTGATCCCGAACACACAGCCCAGTCGCTGGGCGGACCAATCCGGGTGATGATACATCGGGGGATTCCACAACGCGGCCGTCGTTCCCTGAACGGTGTATTTCGGGAGAGGAGGCGTTCGAAGATCCACCAATCCGAACGGGAACGACAAGTTGGGCGGCACTGTCGCGCCGCTGGCGTTCTTCTGCTGAGCGGCGCACGTGAGTGCCGCGATTCCGGGCTGCATGATCGGGCCGGCCCACGGCGCGGCCGCGGGAGCCGAACTGGGGGACACGGTGAGCAGGAGGCAGGCGACCAGGTAGGCGAGAGAGGGGAGGACAAGTTTCGTTTTCACGGTTAGATCCCGATAGAGTTGGAAAAGGAACGCCCGCGAAAACAAGGCGCTTCATGCGGACACGCATGAACTGGGTTCGAGAAGCAACCTGCGCTCGGGAGGAGAGGCAAGCAAGAGAATAGAGCGGGTTGTATAGGAGGATTAAACCTGAATGATGGCGAGGAGCCCGACTCCGTTCGGGGGGCCAAAAGCGGCAGAGGGCTGCACGACGACTGAACTAGAAGCTTAGTAGGATCGTTTCTCGATCAACTCCAAGACGCTTCGCGAGGCCGACTGGCCGTTTGGAGTGCTGTAGCCCTCTACAGCTTTTCAGCACCCGACGGAGTCGGGCTCCTCGCCCTGAAGTTTGCTAGTCCACGCCCTTGAGAGGATCCTCGGGAGAGTTAGAAACCGGCCGTCCAAGCACATCCATCGGCTTTAACGGGTCTCCCGGCTCCACCAGAATTCGCAGGGGGTAAACGTCGCCACTCCAAAATCCCAAGAGCTGCCTAGGATCGGCCGAATCAAGACTTCGGTTCCGACCGGACACCCGATAGTTTGGAAGATCCACGCGCAGGGCAACCACCTCTATTGGAACGGCCGGAAACTCAAATGACCCATCCAGATTCAAGGACGTCTCCATCTGATCCTGGAATCGATCACGAATGAGGATTACCTGCGCCTTGGCCGATAGGGCGAGAGAAACTTCGTCCTTCAGTTCAACTCGCCCCCTCATTGGAGTTACCTTGACGAGTGCCAGGTCGCCGACCCCCACTGAAAGGCCATCGTCCAAGGTCCGAATAACACGGGCGGGCACCATGGAGCCATCGTCCCTCCCACGCAGAGAAGTGGAGAGCACGAAGCGTGTGTTCGCTGGTAGGTGTGACATGACAAACTCTCCGTCCCCCCCGGTGCGGGCCAGGAAGCCATTTAAGAAAAGTCCGGGGCCACGAGCCTCGGTTTCGGCAACCACCACAACATCCCTCACCCCTTTGCCCTGCGAGACCACCTTTCCGGAAACGGCGGCTCCCTTAGGCAGAACGAGGATCGGATCTCGACCCAGATTCAGCGCAGACCAGAGGGGAGCGAAGTCCGTAGCTTGCACGGTAACATGATAAGCGGTCCATCCGGTCTCTGTCGGCAGGCGGAATCGCCCCTGTGAATCCGAGACGACGGTTAAGGCAGCTTCGCTACTCGGCAACCACTCTGTTTTGAACTCGGCCGCCCGCCCCCGAACGATCACGCGAGCGCCAGACACCGGCCGCCCTGCTCTGTCCAGGATGAGGCCCGACACCGACACCCCAGCTTCGACCAACGGGCTCACCAGAACCACCATGAGGAGCAGGAGGCAGATTTTCATAACATTCACCGCTTAGAGAAGGATCACACCATCGTGAGGTCAGCGAATTATCGGTTGCTCCACTACTTTCCGAGCCACCTCCAAAGACCTGCCGATGGGCAGATCGAGCAAGAATGGCCGACCTTCGGGGGTGAGCAATAGCGAGCGCGGAATTTCAGCGAGGCTGAGCTGCTTAACGATGGCACCGCGCTGCTCGCTGGTAAGATGAAGTTGTGCCCAATCTAGAGAAAGGCGTTGGATAGTCTCTTTCGACTGGGAAAACTCCCCATCCAAATTGACCCCGATGAGAGTGAACTTGGGTTGCTGGCGGCTCCAAGCATGAACCTCCTTCAGCTCTGCCATCCGTTCGAGCGAACGGTCCGACCAACTCGACCAGAAATGCAAGAGCACCCACTTTCCACGCAGGGAAGCGAGCGACAACGGTGCCCCGTTCTGCCCACGACCTTCAAGTTCCAGAGGAACACCCGACAGTTCCACAGGCGTCGAGCGTCCCGATACAATGAGCCCCAGATCCAAAGGAAGATCCGGTCGCAGCCCGGTCACGCGGGGAATGGTGACGCGGTCAATTGCCTCCGGTTCATCCAGTCCTTGGAGAATCCAAGGGAAGATGCGTGACGTCGCATACCGACTCACTCCAGAATAGATCTCATACTCCCCCGGCTCCACTCCGCGGATCCTAAAGGCTCCATCGGGCTGGCACTGGATGAGATAAAAACGCCTCTGCCGAAAGTAGTCACGGGCAGCCTCCGTCGAAAGAAACTCAACCATCGCCTTGAAGTACCGATCCGGAGAAGCGAACGTGCGTCGTTCTGGCCACTCCAACCGAGGTAGTTTCTTCACCAAGAGATTGACCAACTCTGGCTCGGAGTAGGCATCGGCACCCCGCGCGGGGGTAGGCACCAGACGCCCAATCACATCCGCTGCTTCTCTCCCCGGATTCAGACGGACCGTTTCCCCTGCACTGACATGCACACTGTGATGATCCTGCAGAATACCCGAGGAACTAGAACCGTATCGTCCGATGATATAATCGCCCGGCGTCACATGTTGGAAGACAACTTTTCCCTGCTTGTCGGAGGTGGCTTGGATACCGCCTGCATTCAAGCGCCCTGGAATGTAGATCAGACTCTCTAGCGAACATGCCACCGCTGTCTTATCCAGCTGGTTCAGGTCCCACTGCACTTCGATACGTCCCCAGGCTTCCAAAAGGATGCTGGAATGCTGGTGACACTCACCCAAAGTGATTACCTTTGTTCCCGTGATATGCCTGACAACCAAGGGAGTTTCAGACACATCTATCGGGAGTTCAAGTCGACCATCGGCGCCGCTCTGCCGTTCCTCGAAACCAGAGCCCGATCCTGACGGATAGCGGCTACCGAATTCTGGCAAGAAGCCCGCCTGACGACCCTGAGCGCGATACATAACCGCTTCCACAGCTGGCGAACCGTCTGGTTGAAGCACCCTGACGTGGCGAGGAACCGAGCTAGGCTTGAGTGAAAACCGGAGTCGTTGATCCCCTTGGGTGAAGTGGTACTCCTCGGTCACCAAAGGTTCATAACCCGCTGCCACCACCTTTAACCGATAGCGATTCCAGGAGGCAGAATCTGAATCCAGTTCAGTAGCCTCCTGCGCACGATGCAGCTGAAAGCTAAAATCACCGCTGTCATGTTTTGCCAGCAGTTGATAGCCAGAATTGGGATATCCCTCCCTCCGTAATCCCAGAATCTGGTAGTTCTGAATTGGGGCACCTGTAATCGAGTCAACTACCTGTCCTGAGAGTGAAATCGACTCGTTTTCCCACGGACCCAGGATCTTGATTGTACGCTCGCGCTGCTCCCCCCCCATCCGAAAGGAAACGAGCCGGGAACCGCGAGCGAAGAGCAGATCAAAATCCTCCCTCGGTGCATCCATCCATTCCAACCGTCCTTGGGCATCGGTAAAACCAGACCAGGGGATAGCCGGGGCGGCAAGGTTCGAAGAACCAGCGAAAGACACGTGAACCTGAGAGATTGGATTACCAGATCGATCCACAACATGAAGCCGCAAAGGGAGAGCTTTCCGCAGAATGATCGAGACCGGAACTTTACCCCTTCGTAAAGGCACAACTTGAGCCTGAACGGCGTAGTTCGTAGCTTTCACCAGGATGGTATGCTCACTCCAGGCCTGATCCCATAAACTCAGTGACCCGGACCGATCCGTCTTCCCCTCCGGTACCAGATCCTTCAAAGATCGATCGCGAATTGTGTAATCAAGATCCTCGTTGCGAACCAACAAGTACACGCTCGCGTCCGGCACCGGCATTCCAGACGCATCCGAGACCCGGACATCCAGATCTATCCCAGTCTTCCATTCCAGGACCGCCGCTTGGCTCATGAGTGATTCCAACCGCACACGAGGATGACTCGGAGAGAGCCCGGAATTGGGTGCCGAACTAAACCAGCGGCGCCCACCGGTCGGTCGAAGGACCTCCAGGCTAGCCCTCACCACGGGCGAAGGCGCTCGGTCGAAAGTCCACCGACCATCACCGTCCGTCTCCACCACCGTCTGAAAGCTCCATCCTGGCATTTGGGAGATAGTCGGAAGCTCCAAGCCAGGCTTTCCGGCAGGCACGGGCCAGGGGATGCCAAAACTGGAGAGACGGACGCGCGCCCCAGCGATTGGCTTTTGCTCCGAGTCGACGAGTCTTCCCCCCAAACGCACGCCACGACCCAGACGCACCTGCAGGTCCCCCTTCACACCGGTCCCGAGGGTTCCTGGAGAATTATGCCACTGGACGCGGCTGGCAGCATAGTCACGGTGAGCGACCACGACGCTCATCATCTTGTACTGTATGAGAGCGAAGTGACGTATCGAGGCCATGCCGCGCGCATCCGTCTCCACGATCCACTGCGGAGGCTGTACCCTAATATAGCCCAGGGTATCCACCATCACCACCGCCTTCTCGATCGGTTGTCCCGTTTTCTCATCCAGCACCTCGATGCGGCAGACAGGTTCGGAAGACCCGTCATTATCTTTGTATCCATTGGAGACATTCGCCCCCTCCAAAGCGACTGCGGCAGCGGTAATGAGGCCTGCGCCAGCCGATTCGGGGTTTTGCGAGGAAGACTCCGCCCGGACCGGATCGACATCTTTACCGTTAGGGTCCGTGAGTCCAACCGCCCCGAGCCCCACAAGCAATACCAGCGCCAGAGCAGACCATCGTCCCGGTTTTCGAAAACGGGCGATCATCCGAATGCGTGCACGCAACGCCCCAGGATCCTCACCCATGCCCACCAACCCGGCGACCATCGGCCGCTGCGAGATATCCTCGACAAGGCTGATGATCGTTTCTCCATAACCCCTGGCCTCCTTGGGGTCGATATATTGCAGGGCCAACGCATCACAGGCCAACTCACGGTCCACCCGAATGCGTCTCATCGCGAGCCAGACCAGGGGATTGAACCAGTGAACAACCACCAGCAAGATCATGATCCCATTCAGTGGTAGGTCTCTACGCCGAAGATGCGCCAACTCATGCAGGAAGATGTGCTGGAGTTGCAAGACCGCGAAGCGATTGACCAGACCAGGAGGCAGCAGGAGCCGAGGCCGCCACAATCCGAAGAGCGCCGGACTCGCGACAGCGTCTGTCTCAAAAACTAGTAGATTTCGCTTGAGGCTCATTCGGTTCCGGCAGGCCGTCAGAATCGAATCAACTCTCGGATCGTTCAGGGGATGGAGCCGCGCAACGCGTCGACTGAAATGCCAGGCCGGCAACCCAATCAAAACCCCAAAACCCACCGCTCCCAGTGCCCAAACGAATGCGACCCACTTCATCCAGGGCCACGGGCTCTGCGGGAGCGATGGAGAGAAGCTCTCCCGATTCGCGAATGGGGTGATGTCACTGGTAGGAAGAGGAACAGAAGCCCCTGCAAGCTGCAGGTCCTCACGCGGCTCATCGGCAGAGGAGATATCCTTCGAGATCGGCGGTCCGACGGGCAAGGACTCGAACCCGGACTGCCTCGCAGGCAAGTCGGTCGCTCGATCCAGCTTTTCGGAAAAAAGCGGCACCCGCAACGAAGGCACCAAGCTGAACATACTCCCCTGCCATTCGAATGAAACAGGAAGCGCCAGGCGCACCAAGACGATCAACCAAAGGCCGTGCCGCCAACGCGGGGCAAGCCGTTGACCGAGGAGAGCTTGAAGGGACAAGACAATCAGCACGAGCACTCCCCCCTGCCAGGAGGAGCGGAGCAGAGCTAACAACGCTGAGTCTAAAATGTTCATCGGTTGCCCCCCTGTTGATCGTTATTTTCCGTCGAGAAGTTTTCGGAGCTCCTTGATATCGGACGCTGACAGCTTCTTTTCTTCCACCATGTGAACGAGCAGCGGCTTGAGGGAGCCTCCAAAGACACGACTCAGAAAACTCTCACTCTCCACGCTTGAGCAGGTGCGCTCATCCACCAGCGGATGATAGAAATACGCTCGGCCGTCTTTTCTAAACCCAAGCGCGCCCTTCTGCACCAGGCGGGCGATCAAGGTCTTCGCCGTCTTGGGATGCCAACTCGGGTCGTCGCGGCGAAGCTCGTCCAGGATCTCCCCCGCCGACCGGGGTGACTTCTGCCAAACCACTTTCATCACCTCCCACTCCGTCTCGGAAATACGCGGTATCGGTTTCATTCTAGCGATCGCCTACAACTGTAGGCATTCATGAGAACTACAACTGTAGGCAGTGTGTGGCAAGAGAAATTTTGAAGCATCGCTGTAGAGGCCACTTGTTCCATTTTGACCACAGAGGGGGCTGTATTGCCTACGGATCACGCGGACGGGAACGAAACTTAGAAATGAAGAGATCCGAGGTCCCCTGGTTTTCTCTCAATCCGTGTGATCTGTGTGATCCGTGGGCAACACCTCCCTCGTTTCCGTCGCTTCCCCCTCCGATGGGCCGACACGGCCCACGCTACAATTGTAGGGTCGTCCGTCCCCGGACGATTCCCCGCTCACCGCAACAGCGACGCGATCCGGCTGAAATGCTCCGCATCAAACCCCATCGCCCGCTTGAGTTGGACATCGCGCTCGATTACGTTGGGTATTCTCTGGCATCTCCGATACTCCTTCCAGGGTAACAGACCGCGCATCCATGCCCACAAACCCTGAATCGGCACCGGAAAGTCGCTGCCGTGCACCAGTCGCTCCCGCAGGGGAGACTGCAGGCACTTTCGAATGTGCAGCCCACGCATGGGAAGGTTGAACGCGCTCGTGTCCCCATACAGATTCGGATAACGCTGCGTCATCTCCCGGAAGTGCTCAAAGTAATCCGGATCCCTCAAACCGCTGCGAGTCCCGCAGTGCGCCGCAATGACCTTCACCCCACACTCCAAGGGGAGCGTCAACACCCGCGGGTCGGCCAGCTCGGCACGCACGACCGGCACGGTGTGCTCCCCTCCGGTATGGGCGAGCAAGGGCAGATCCGCCTCCGCCATGCGTTCCCAAAACGGAGTGTAACGCCGATCGTTGCAATCAATGTTATGACAGTTCGGGAGGCACTTCATCAAAACGGCCCCACCCTCAATCGCCCGCTCCAACTCGGCCAGGGCATCCGCGCGAGCCGGGTGAATCGATACCCCGGGAAGGAATTCCGGAAACTGACGCGTCAGCTCCAGAAGATGATCGTTCGGAACATACAGGGAGCCCACGCCGTCCATCACCCGTCCGTCGGCATGATAAACCTCATCGTGCGCCAAAAGAACGATCCGATGGATGGACGACTCCTTGATCAAACCCAGAAGCCGTTCGACATAGATTCGGTCCAGGTCCTTGGCCAGCGCATCCTGCGACAGGCCTATGTGCTGCAGCATGAAACGGGCAAGAAACCGGTGGGCGCCGCTCAGGCGCAAACGACAGCCGCTCCCCGAGCTTCCGTTGCCGACCATGTGCACGTGTGCGTCCACAATCATTGGCTTCATCGCCCGACAGGATCCCTGGCTTTGCCTCGATAATCCATTGCAAAAAAGTACAAGAGGGGACTTAAAGCCGAACAGCCCAAGTCCCACTACCCCCATCCGGCACAACCAGAGACGTCGTATCTTTAACTCGGAAATTCGGGACTAAACAAGTTGGGCAAAACGGCAGTTCCTCACCTTGGTGTTAGGGGGCCCGAACCCGCAGGGTTCACAGAAATTAACCGGGGGTGCCAGCACCCCCGGAACCGTTAGAATTACCGAGCATCGCGCAGCGATGCCACCGGGTTCTGAGGCCCACGTCAGCCCTACTCAAGAAACCAGATCTGTTCTAGGCTACTCGCCGGCCGGTGGCACACCCTTCAGGGTGCTGTTCAACAGGGGGCCGACAGACCGGGGGTGTCGCTGCCCTCCACGCCCCGGCTAATCTCTGTGAACCCTACGGGTTCCGGAACTCCAATAAAAAATGAGCAAAGTGAAATGGGCAGTGTGAAACACGTCGAGGTTGTTTCCAATGTTCTCACACCAAGCGTGTCATCCCTGGTGGAGATCTCTTGAGGACTGGATAGCTGTCTTCAGGCTAGCTCCCGAAATCTGCGGTGCACCGAGGCCCCACCAAATGAACAGATTCTCCTCCCGTTCGTCGAAAATCCGTTGCAAACTAACCCCATGGCCATGCAGAACATCGTTCCATCCTCCCGTCGGTTATCCTTGAACAGTCTCGGAATTGTGGCCGCCGTTCTGGTGCCCGCCGGACTCCAGGCCGCCGACCCGTTCGCCGAGGGGGTTCGCCCCACCGATCCGCTCACGCCGGCCGCCCAAGCGAAGACGTTCCATCTCCCTCCTGGATTCACCATCGAGTTGGTGGCGTCGGAACCGCAGATCGCCAAGCCGATGAACATGGCCTTCGATGCCCGCGGCCGCCTTTGGGTCACCACCTCCTACGAATATCCTTTCCCCAAAAAGCCAGGCGAAGCAGCGCGGGATGCCATTAAGGTGTTTGAGGACACCAACGGGGACGGCAGCTACGACCGTGTCACTACGTTTGCCGAGGGATTGAACATCCCTATCGGCATCACCCCCTACGGAAACGGATGCCTCGCGTGGAGCATTCCCAACATCTGGTATTTCCAGGACACCGACGGCGACGGAAAATCAGACCGCCAAGAGGTGGTCTTCGGCCCGCTGGGCTGGGAACGGGACACCCATGGCAACATCGCCAGCTTTATCCGCGGAAACGATGGCTGGATCTACGGCACCCACGGCTTCAACAACAACTCGACCTTCAAGGCCAAGGACGGAAGCAGCATCAGCCTCAACTCGGGCAACACCTACCGCTTCCGCCCGGATGGCTCGCGGGTGGAACAAATGACCTGGGGCCAGGTCAACCCCTTCGGCATGTGTGTCGACGAACGGGGTTACTTCTACACTGCCGACTGCCATAGCTCACCGATCTATCAGCTCATCCCCGGCGCTCACTACCCGAGTTTCGGCAAACCCGACGACGGACTGGGCTTCGCTCCTACCACGGTCGAACACAGCCATGGTTCCACGGCGATCTCCGGCATTGTAATGGTCGAACACGACGGATGGCCGGCCGAGTTTGCGGGCAACCTGTTCATCGGAAATGTGATGACCAGCCGGATCAATCGCGATCGCGTGGAGTGGCGAGGAAGCAGTCCGGTGGGACATGAACTGCCCGATTTCCTGAGCACCGACGACCCCTGGTTCCGTCCCGTGGACTTGAAGTGGGGGCCAGATGGCGCCCTCTACATCGCCGATTTCTACAACCGCATCATTGGCCACTATGAGGTCCCGCTCACGCATCCGGGTCGCGACCGCGAACGTGGCCGGATTTGGCGCGTCCGTTACACCGGTGCGGGGAGCACGCCGCCGGTGGCGATTCCCAATCTGGCACGCCTGGATGCCCCTGCCTTGATCAAACAACTCGGCTCCACTCTTCCGGTGTTGCGCACTCTCGCCTTCAACGAACTCGTCGATCGGGTGGGCATGCCCGCGGCGAGCCTGGCCAAACAGGTTCTGGCCCAAAAAACGGCCAGTCCTCAAGAAAGAGTCGGTGCTCTCTGGCTGCTCCTCCGCCTGAGCAAATTGGACAATGAGGTGATCCGATCGGCCGGGGGCGACAGCAGCCCGCTCGTCCGAATCCACACTCTGCGCGCCATCGCCGCTCAAGCCAAGCCCAGCTCGGTCGGATCCGATCTGCTCATGCGCGGACTGGAGGACAGTGATGCTCACGTGAAACGGGCCGCTGCCGAAGGACTGTCGATGCACCCCTCCGTGGCCGGTATTCAGCCGACGTTGGCCGCCCTCCGGGTGACACCCGCGGCTGACACCCACCTGCGGCATGCCTTGCGAGTCACCCTGCGCAATCAATTCCGGCTGCCGGGTGGATTCGAAGAATGGAAGTCGAAAGCCGGCGACGCGGAGCTTTCGCGAATCATCGCCGATATCGCCCTGGCCGTCGGGTCGGCCGAGGCCGGCCAGTTCCTGCTGCATCACCTGCAGAAATTCCCATCCGACGCCGGCTTTCAAACTCGAGCCCTGAAGCAGGCCGCTCGCTACACCGCCCCGGATCAAGTGCCGGCCCTGATCGACCTGCTCAAACGCACATTCGCCAAGGACGCCCAGCAGCAGGCGGAATTGCTCACGGCGATGCGGCAGGGACTGGCCGAGAAAGGGCACACCAAACTTCCCGCGGTCACCGAATGGTCAACCGACGTTGCCGAATCCCTGCTGAAACAGTTCATCGGGGCCGACGGCGGCTGGGTGTCTGTTCCGGCTGACCCAGCCAGGGAAAGCGCCAGCCCGTGGATCTTTCAGGAACGACGCAACCGAGCGGGTGTTGCTTTGTCCCTGATCAGCAGTCTGCCTCCCGGTGGGGAAGCCCTGACCGGAAGCTTCGTTTCCTCCGAGTTCACGGTTCCCGGCGAGCTGAAGTTTTACGTCGCGGGACACGATGGATTTCCGGATCAACCCGCCAAGCACACCAACCGGGTCATCTTGCGGGAGGCCTCGACAGGACAGGTGCTGGCCGAGACCTTCGCGCCTCGCACCGATGTAGCCACCCCGGCTGTATGGAACCTTTCCCCACATCAAGGGAAGCGCGCCCGCATCGAGATCGTGGACCAGGACAACGGACCCTCCTATGCTTGGATCGCCGCAGGAAAATTTGAGACCGACCTGATCGGCTGGCCTCGACTGGCTCCGCGTGACATCGGAGCCCACCTCAAAACAGTAATCGACCTCGCCGAGGGGGCGGATCTCGCCCGTCTCTCAGCAGTGCTCCAACAACTCGCCGAAACACCTTCCACCGATCTCGCCGTGGCGTCGACGGCAGTGCGTATCCTCACGTCGCAATCGAAGGCCGACGGACTGTCCCTCGTGGGTATGCTCGCGGCGGATCCCTTGCTGTCGCCTCACCTGCGTCGCGAGCTGTGCACCGCCCTCGCCCAAGGGGATTCCGCACGCTCCGCTGATGTCCTGCTGGAAGCCTTCCGTCAGACCTCGTCGCGGATTCAGACCAAGCTGGCCGAAACGATGGCTGGGCATCCGGTCTTGGCGGGGCAGCTGATGGATTGGGCCAGCCAATCCAAGGTGAACGCCCGCCTGCTCAAGGAAACCGCCGTCCGCTCCAAGCTGTCGGCCACGCTGCCCGCCTCCAAGGACCGAATTGAACAGCTCACCGCCGGGCTGCCGAACGCGGATCAAACGGTGCAAAAGCTGATCGATGATCGGCGTAACGGCTTTAACCCCACTCAAGCGGATGCAGTCCGGGGGGCGGCTGTGTATGCCCAAGCCTGCGCCGTATGCCATCAGCTGAAAGGGGTCGGCAAGTTGGTTGGCCCCCAATTGGACGGCATTGGAAACCGCGGGTTGGAACGTCTCTGCGAGGACATCCTGGATCCCAACCGGAACGTCGATCAGGCCTTCCGGACCCAGCTGTGGGTCATGAAGGATGGCGAAGTGCTGACCGGATTGCCGCGTCGGGAAGAGGGCGACCTGGTGGTGCTGGCCAATGCCGCTGGGCAAGAAACCTCCTATCCCAAGAAGGACATCCAGGAACGACGTGACTCACCCAACTCTCTGATGCCTGAGAATCTGGGCGAGGCAATACCGCCAGCCGACTTCAATCATTTGCTAGCCTATCTTCTGCAGCAGTCAGGACCTGGAGGAGGGAAGTAGGATTTCTCATTGCTCATTGCTCCGCCCCCCCATGGGCCGACACGGCCCACGCTAGTGCGACTGTGAAGCGCACCAACATAGCAGGGTGAGAGTCCCTGTCAGGCCTATGTTCACCAGGCCTGTGACTGAAAGTAACCGCGGCACAGCAATGTGACCGTGGAGAGCAACTGGAAGTGAACTGCCAGTCCGTAA